>NZ_CAKVGN010000083.1 GCF_934747485.1 uncultured Brachyspira sp.
TTAAATTATGATACACCTATGCTATACTTTAAGAAATTAAGGAATTCCTAACTGCAATATGTCTGGCTCCTGTGCAGAAATTTCATTTTTGTTTAGGAGTGTGATTTATTGTGTGTTTTTTGTTATAAAAAATAGCATGGTATTTGATAAAAAAACTATATTACAAAATTAAATAATGTTTTAATTATATATTTTTTCACTAATATTAAAAGTTCCGCGAATATTTACTTTTGTGGATTTATTAGCTTCTATAATTGTTTTATCGAATGCTTCTATATTAAAGCTTACACTGCCTTCGCAATTTCCGATTACTTCTAAAGTGTTTCCATCATCATAAAAATTAAGTATTATATCGCCGCTTGCTGAAACCGATGATATATTGGGTACAATGTATTTTGTGATATTATCAACTATTTTATACTCGTTGTTTGATTTTCTTATAATATTTTTTTTATTTACTTCTATATCAGTGTCTGTATCTATCCCTATTATTAATGATGTTGGTATTACGGATATGATGTTTCCAGATTTTGAAATTTCTATTTTAAAATTTTGTAAATGAATTTCTCCAGCTATATCAGAATATGCAATCAATGTTCCATAATATATTCCTGCATAATCATCAATGTTTTTATATTGATTATTGCTGATATTATTACTAAAAGCTAATGTTGTAAAGATTAATATAAAAACAAATATTTTTCTCATTATTTAAAATATAGCAATTAAATATATTAATTTACTAAAAATAATTAAAAAATATCATTATACGCTTTTAGCCCATAAGCGGCACAAGTATTTTTTACAGCATTATTAATAGCCCTTCCCATTACAATAGCAGCCAAACTTCCAACAGCATCAATGCTTGCCTTAATATCTCCAACAGACATAGCATAAATACTGTCTCCGTCTAATGTGGTATGTACAGGCTTAATAGTTCTTGCAAAACCATTATGAGCCATAGAAGCTATTTTACCCATTTGTGTTTTTGTAAACTTAGCATTTGTTATAATAGCTCCTATTGTTGTGTTTTCTACTAAATTGCTTGTAAATGTTATTTCTTTATCTCTTGTAAGTTTTATCAATTCTTCTTCAGAACTTCTAAAGTGTTTCTTGTCTTCACTTAAAAGTCCTGCTAATTTTTTTCCTGTGTCATAATCAAATATATCCCCAAAAGCATTAACTGAAACAACAGCCCCCACTTTAACCCCATCAACTTCTAAAGCATAAAAACCTAAACCAGATTTCATAGCATAATCAACCCCCAATATCTTACCAACAGATGCCCCCGTGCCGGCTCCATAATTACCCATTTTTGGATTGTTATTTTCAGCATCAATACAAGCATTATAACCCATCTCTATATCAGGACGAACCTTATAATCTCCAATACGCAAATCAAATATACAAGATTCGCAAACCAAAGGAACTTTAGTAACTCCAACATCAAAACCGATATTTCTCTCTTCAAGATACTTCATAACCCCTCCCGAAGCATCAAGCCCAAAAGCACTTCCTCCGCTCAATAGTACAGCATGTATAACTTCAGTAGTTGCAAAAGGTTTTGTAAGTTCGCTTTCTCTCGAAGCAGGTCCTCCGCCTCGAACATCAAGAGAAGTATTAGCCCCTCTCTCGCATATTATTACAGTGCAGCCTGTAGCAGCTTCTGTATTTTGAGCATTTCCTATCTTTATATTCTCTATATCTGTGATTTTTATTTCTTTCATTATGTTACCCTTAATTTAGTATTAGTTTGTTATTAGTTATTAAACTATGCATTAAATACCTGTTTGATAATTATAACATAATTTGGTTTTTTTTCTTGATTTTAATTTTAACTATCTTATAATTAATATATAGGCAAGAGGAGGTGCTTTATGAGGGTATTGGTATACGATTCTAATTATATTACAAGAGATAATATTACAACAATACTTCTTATGCAAGGTTATGATGTTGTATCAGTAAAAGATAAAAAACGCATACTTTCAACTTGTTCAAAAATGCCTTTTTCTATTGCCATTATAGAAACGTCTCCTTATGATGAAGAGATTAATGCCATATTGGAAAAAATGCATTATGATGATATGTATCAAAATATTAGAGTTTTTATACATGTTTCAGAGATTATACCGGGTTTTGTTGCTAATATGTTTAAAATAGGTGTGGCTGGAATATTATTTAAACCATTTAGCGAAAAAGATTTTTTTAACAGATTTTCGAGTTTATTGTCTAAATCTAATTTGCTTCCTAAGAGAATAAAATATACTATTATTAATAATGTAAATAATGATATAGTTTTTAGGCATGAAGAAAGCAAACAAATAGTGCATGCTATGATATTGGGCATATCTGCGAGGGGGATAAAGTTTTTAATACCAAATGAGAATATTCATCTTAGTGTTGGATATAATATACCGCTTACTTATATGTCTATAGGCTCTTATAAAATGACATTTTCTTTAAATATTATAGAAGTGATAGGTAAGGAGTATGTTGGGCTATTTGAAAATTTATCTTCTTTTGACCATAAGGTAATTTGTAAATTTATATATGAAAAATATATAGAGAAAAATTTAGTATCTTAAGTATTTGGATTTTTTATTATGATTAAGACTTTAACAATAGCTGGTTTTGACGGCTCTGGCGGTGCTGGTATACAGGCTGATTTAAAAGTATTTTCTGCTTTGGGCTGTTATGGAATGTGTGTATTAACTGCATTACCTGTGCAAAACACTCAAGGGGTGAGAAGCTGTTATGAGATAGATATTAAAGCTATAGAAGAGCAGCTATATTGCATATTTGATGACATAACTCCAGATGCCATAAAAATAGGAATGCTGTTTAATAATGATATAATAAAACTCGTTGCAAACTTTTTAGATAATAATGCTAAAAATATACCTATAATAGTTGATCCTGTTATGGTTGCTAAGAGCGGAGACAGACTTCTTTTGGAAGATGCAGTTGAAAGCTTAAAAAAATATATTATACCTATTTCTACAGTGATTACTCCAAATATACCAGAGGCAGAAGATATTACAAACAAAAAAATTGTTACAGATGAAGATATGATTGCTGCTGCTAATGATATACTTAAAATGGGAGCAAAAAATGTAATGCTTAAGGGAGGGCATTTAGACGGAGAGCTTTCAAGAGATTTATTTATAAACTCTAAAGAGCGTGAGTTTCTTGATGCTGTTAGAATAGACACTAAAAATACACATGGCACAGGATGCACATTATCTGCTGCTATTTGCTCTTATATTGCTCATGGCAAATCACCATTAGAAGCTTGTATTTTGGCTAAGGATTATTTATTTAATGCCTTAGAGTCTGCTAAAATTGATAGTGTTGGCAAGGGGCATGGACCTGTTAATCATTTTTATGAGCTTTGGAAATATTTGAAGTTTTAATAATATTTTTTAATATTAATAAATTCTTTTTATATGAATATTTTGATGATTTATAGCATATTCTAATATGTCTTTCATATATTTATTATAAAAGTCTTCTGATAAATAATTTTTATCTTTATCAAAATATTTTATTGTAAATTGTTCCATACTATATTTAGTAAAATTATTTTCTAATTTATTTATTATATTTAAAAATTCTTTCGATGACATATATTGTATATCATTAAATTTTATTATATTATCATCACTTATATTTACTTTTCTTTTTATACTTCCAAGATGTACCCAAGCAAACCCGATAATGCTTCTTCTTTTAATTTTTAAAACTTCTATTCCATTATTTTGTAATTCATATTTATATTTGGAACTAGGATTAATTATAAAATGATCTCCTACACATCCATTACATGGAAAGTTTGAATTTATGTATAAATTATTATTTTTTAAAATTAAATCAAAACCGCCTAATATCAATGTCATATCTTTTTTATCTCTTATTTTAGAGAACAAAATAAAATCTTTAAAATTCAAACATTCTTCTAATCCATTATATTTATATTCTTTATCTTTATTAAATAATTTTTTTATAAATATTGTTCTAAAGTAATTTCTTATTTTTTTTATAGGTATATAAAATGAAATCTTATCTAAAATTAAAGCAGTATAAATATTTTTTTTACTATCATTATAATATAATAATATTTTTCTTATTTCTAATAATTTATCTATAAAATAAATTTGATCGGCATCTATTTTTATGTAATATTGATATTTTATTTTAATATATCCAAAATTATAATAATTTGAAAGACTATGAACATATCCATACTTATTTTTATCTTTTAATAAAACAATATCAAATGGATAAAAATATAATCTTATTTTTTTAGGATACTTTTTAGCGTATTTCATTAATATTTCTTCTGTACCGTCGGTAGATTTATTATATGTAATAATTAATTCGTCTAATGCATCTATACAAGAATCAATACATTGCCCTATGCTCATCGCTTCATCTTTAACTCTCAAATGTCCAGATATTCCTAATGGTCTTTGATTATCTAGTATTTTTAAATCTTCTTTTTTTACTATATATTCCATCTGATTATATTGATTTTTTTTACATTCTGGGCATTGACATAAATTAATATGAGAATCTTTCATTTTAACAAAACCACCTATATGAAATAGTATAATATATTTTATATTATTTTATATTATTGTTCAACTTGAGTTATTATATCATAATAATACTTTTTACCTTGAAATATATCTTGAGACAATATTCTTTGTGCATTCTCATATTTAAAAATATCAGAGTTTTCATCAACATTATTTTCTAATATTAAAGAATTGTTAGTAATTTTATAATATTTATGATATGTGCTTATAGTATCATTAATATTTTCTTTGTAAAGCAGTGAAATAACAGAGTTTTTATAATTTGTTATTCCAGCATTGATTGCTATAAACATTGGTATATTTTCTGGAACTATATTTATAGGTGCTTTATATGCTCCATTAGTGCCGTCCCATATAAGCAGAGGACTTGGGGAGGCATCATTTAGAAAGTTTTCTTTTAATTTTTTATCTACACTTGAGCGTTCTACTATTGCTCTTAAATATGGATATAAATGGTCATGCTTAAATATTATTAATGCATTTGGTGAATATTTTAATATTGTATCTCTAATTTTTATTATTTCTATTGATGTCATTACAGAGTTATCTATTGTTTCTAATAAATTTTCTACATCATTGCCATTAAAATAATTCATAAATTTTTTGTTTTTTTCTGCTATATTAAAATCATTTTCTATATGTGAATCGGTATGACCCAAAATTGTAAAGCCAGATACGAATAAAGGCTGTTTTAGGTTATTTATATTAGTTTCTAAGTATGTGTTTATATTTGTGATGTTTAATCCAAATATTGAATCACTAAAACCTATTGATGGATAAAATGTTTTAAGATTATATGTGTTCAATGCTTCTTCCAATGCCAAAGTGTAATATCCATTTTCATTTAAAAGACTTATTAAAGTATTGTTTATTTTTTCTGATTGAGTTTTTGGATATAAGGGGCTTGAGGCAGTAAGTCCGGATAGTCTTGCATAAAAGCTTCCATTATTAACATTTGGTGCTATTTTTCTTGAACTGTTTGCCCATTTTCTATATTCCTTGGGGAAGGGGTCTTTATTAAATAACTTTATAAAATGTGAATAATCATAAAAAGATTCTAAAAATATTAAAAATATATCTCTTTTATTTTCACTCTCTTGTAATAATAAATTTGATAAATCTCTTTTCTCTTCATATGCTTTTAATAAGTTTATAGAGTTTAATACTAATTCTTTGCTTGGTTTTATATTATTCATTCTGTCATAATTTATTCTATAATTTAGCGTATATATTATTCCTCTTTTATTTGCATTTCTTAAAAAATCTATGCTCCACATTTCTATTTTGTTCGGTCTTAAAAATAAAACATATGATATAGCTATAATTGATAATATCATAATTATTGCATTTGTTTTTTTTATTTTAAATATTCTATATAAATTGTACATAAATAAATATAATAATAATAGTATTGAAGAGAAATATATGAAGCTTGACAGTATTGTTATAATTTTCATTTGTATAGGAAGAACTGTTATAAGTGAAGAGTATAAATTAGGCATATCAGAAAATAACACAACCATATCTAATACGCTTAATGCAATAATTTCTATTACAAAAAAAGAAAAATTTGTTATAACACAAAATAATATAGTGAAAATTATTCTGTGATTTTTTATATTCATAAAATTCGGTATATAATATAGTAAATTGTATGATATTATAACAAATAAATAAGAATATAATATATCATAAATATTTGTCTGCAATTTTAGCATTGAAGATAATGGAAGAATTAATTTAGTTATTAGAAAATAGAGTAGTGTATGTATTATTAAGAGAACTATATATATTTTATAATTGTTTATTATGTTTGGTATTACATACAAATATATTATAGGAAATATTATTATTATTAAAATAAAAAATACAAAAACTTCTTTTTTTAATTTTAATTTATACTGAATATCTATTTTATCATTAAATTCTAAATTATTAGATGATATTAATTTATGGGATTGTTTTTCTTTATTATAATTAAAAATATAATCTGTATCATAATTGAAATATGGGTATACTTCAAATATATAGTTAAAAGCTTTGTTATTATGGTAGTTTATTTTGCAGTTATAATTATTATCATATAGCTTTTTAAAACTTGACAAATAACCTGTTTTCTCTACATTGCCAAGAATAAACAATATACATAATATACATAAAGATAAAAATATTAATGATATGAGTATAGAATATATTATGAAGAATTTTTTGTTTGTAAATATTAAATTTTTTATTTTATTTCTCATTAAAAAATAATTCTACTATAGAATATATAATTAGTCAAATTAGTTGTTTATAATATTATTTACACCCCCGCCCTTTATTCTTTATTGTTTTTAGTTGAATATTTAAATTTAATTTTTTATATTGTTTCAATTAGAATTTTTAGCCCCACCCAAGTTGCTATGAGATTTGAAATTTATTTAACGCACGGTGAATATATTTTGATATTTTGTTTAAATTGGATTAATAATGAAGCTTATATTTTAAATCTACTCTGCGTGCGGTTTTAAAAATAACAAATCTAAAAAAGTTGGGAGGGAGTTATATTTTTAGATTAAGCAATAAAGAAAAATAAGTTTAATTTTTTGTTTTGAATTAAAAGAAAAATAGGGTGGGTTTTAGAAAAAAATAAAAAATAACGGCTGCTAATATTTTTATTAACAACCGTTATTATTTATGTTCTAAGCTATTAGTTTATTATAGAACAGGACTTTCATGCATAGCTTTGATTCTAGCCCATCTTCTATCAACTTCAGCTTGGAATCTGTCAAGAATATCTTGATGTTTAAGAAGGTGTTTAGTTTTACCCATTAATTTTAACCATTCAGTAACAGGTAATTTTTTGTCATCAGCTACCATATTAGTTATAGTAGTAACACCTTGTTCAACCTCATATAATGGGAAGAAACAGCAATCAACAGCAGCTTTAATAATATCTTTACCCATATCATCAGGAGTTTTCCAGTTTAATGGACAAGTGATAAGAAGTTTAACGAAAGCAGTACCAACATTATTAGCATACCATTGAGCTTTAGCAGCTTTTTTAACTAAATCTAAAGGATAAGCTTCACAACCAGTAGCAATGTAAGGAACGTGACAACCATTAAATATTTGAGCAACATCTTTGTGGTTGAATTGTTTACCAACTTCAGCTTTACCAACGTTAGAAGTAGAAGTTCTATGACCTAATGGAGTAGAGAATGATAATTGGTTACCAGTGTTCATGTATCCTTCATTATCATATTCTAAGATAATCATTTTGTGATTTCTAATAGCAGCACCAATAGAAGGTCCCATACCTATGTCATGACCGCCGTCACCAGTAACCATTATGAAAGTAGGATCTTCTGGTCCGTCAATTTCGCCTCTTCTTTTTCTTTCATGATACATTTCAACAACACCAGAAAGAGTAGCAGCACCGTTTTGGAATAAGTTGTGAACATAAGTAGTTCTATAAGAGCTGTAAGGATAACCTGTAGTAACAACCATAGAACAACCAGTATGTACCAAAAGTACAACAGCACCTTCTATACCTTTCATAAAAGTATTGATACCAGAGAAAATACCGCAGCCGTTACAAGCACCATGACCTTGAGCATAACGATAAGCTTTACCAGTTAATTCTCTAAGAGGCGGAACTTTAACATCAAGTTTATGAGTTTGTTCATTCATAGTAACAGTGATGCCAGATTTTTGGCTCTCTAAAGTTAAAGGTTCATGTATAGGTTTCATTTTAACATTAGGATCACCCATGTATTGTTCTAGGTAAGAATGTTTTTCAACAGAACCAGCTTTAGCTAATTCTTTTAAACCTAAATCAAATAATTCTTTAGCTTTGTCAAGAGTAAACTCAGTACCGCCAAGACCATAAACTCTGCTGATAATAGAAGATTTGTTATTAGGATCATTTTTAAGAGCAGCTCTAATCTCAGTAGACATATTACCGCCCATACCAGAATAAGTATCTTGTCTGTCGCCTACAACAACTACTTTAACATTAGCAAGTAATTTTTGTAATTCTTTTTCAGGGAAAGGACGAATTTGAGTAATAGCAAAAGCACCTATTTTAAGGTTAGGGTTAGCTTTTCTCATTTCATCAACAGCCAAAGTACCAGTTTCATAAGAAGAACCGCAAAGCATTAAAGCAACTTCAGCATCTTCCATTTTGTAAGTTTCTATAGGAGAGTATTTTCTTCCAGAAAGAGAAGCAAACTCTTCAAATACTTCAGCAATAATAGCTCTAGAATCTTCCAAAGCTTGAGAAAGCTGTAATTTACTGCCTGTTAATTCATCTTCATTCATGTAAGGACCAATAGTAACAGGGTTCTTAGTAGGCTCAACAGAAGTAACTTCAGGAGTATATTTGCCTAAGAAATCTTGAACATCTTTATCATTTTTGAAGAGGTGAATTTTTTTCTTTTGGTGAGAAGTAAAGAATCCATCAGAAGAAACAATGATAGGAAGTTTAGCTTTCTCAGCAATTTTTAATGCAAATATATTGAAGTCATAAACCATCTGAGTAGTATGAGCCATAATGATGATCCAACCAGTGTTAAGAGCCATCATAACGTCAGATTGGTCACATTTAATATCTAATGGACCAGAAACAGTTCTGTTTACAACGTTTAATACCATAGGGAATCTAGTACCAGCTTGAACAGGTAATTGTTCCATAGCGAAAAGCAAACCGTTAGCAGAAGTAGCATTGAATACTCTACCGCCTGCAGTAGCAGCACCATAACAAATACCAGCAGCACCATGTTCACCGTCACCAGGAATCATGCAAACAGTATGTCTTCCATTAGCTTTCATTTCATCTAAGTACTCAGCAATTTGAGTAGATGGAGTGATTGGGTAATAACCCATAACGTGATAATTGATTTGAGCGGCTGCAATGGCTGCTAATTCATTACCACTTTCAAGTATGTTTTCTTGCTCAGCAAGATTATATTTTTGTGCCATTTATACGCTCCTTATTATTTTTTATAACGTCTGTATGTAAGTTTATCAACATCACAATTAGCTTCTACTTCTATTCTTAAAGCCTGCTGATCTTTTTCAAATTTACCAGAATAAGGTCCTTTAGGGCAAGCTCTAACGCATTTCAAACAACCTTTACAATATTGATAATCAATACCCATCATGTTCATAGCTGTTTTATTAGGGTCTTTCCTGTCTGGTCCTTTTTCCCAAACTATACAAAGGTCAGGGCAAACAACTTCACAGTTAGCACAATCAATACAATTAGCAGCATTGAATACAGGTATATTACCAGTACGAGTAACTTGTAAATCTTTAAGAGTAGAGTTACCAGCAGCGTTAATATAACCTCCTGTTAATTGGTTGTTTTTACCATATACAGGCTCTGGTTTTTTATAAGGGATATATGGATATTTACCGTCAGCTTTGAATTCTTTAACAACAGAATCGCTTCCGCCTCTTCTGAAAGCTTCAATATTAGGCTCAACTAATTCAGCTTTTCTTCCGCCGAATTGTTTTCTGATTTGCTCTTCAAATTTAGCAGAATCTATGAAATCAAGCTGATTAACCATAGCACCCATTATGATAGTATTAGCAGCTTGTGAAGGAAGTTTTAAATCATTAGCGATTTTTATTGCATCAATACAAACTACTTTACCGCCATGTAATTTAGCAAAATCTCTTGCCTCATCAGGTGTTTTATTAGTGTTGAAAATAACTATAGCATCTTCTTTAACACCAGCTAATGTAAGAGGGTTTTTAAGAAGATTCATGTGGAACACTGCCACTACGTGGGGTTCTTCTACAGTAGAGTTTACTCTAACTTCAGTTTCTGAAAACCTTACAAAAGATTTTACTGGAGAACCTTTCTTTTCTGAACCATAACTTGAGAATGCAGCACCATAGAAACCTTGTGTTAAAACGCCTACTTCTGCAAGCATCTTACCAGCACTATTAGCACCCATTCCACCGATACTTTCGAGACGGATCTCGAAAAATCCTAAATCATTGACTTTTGGGAGTTTCACAGTTTTATTCTCCTTTATTATTAAAATATGTGATTTTTGGGTTAATACTCTTATATATCAACTCATATATTCTACTACAAAATACATAAAAGTCAAATTAAATATTATTATTATACATACAAATATTTTAATGAATATTTAAAAATATATTTGATATACCTAAAAATTCAATATGCTGGTAAATACATATAGCAATTAATATATATTTTAGCTATTTGCAGCAATCTTTGATAATTATATAACTTTTTTTATCTTTAATAATAAATTTAATTGACATAAAAATTAATTTATGCTAAATTAATGTTATATGAAATACATTAAATTGATGCAAATTATAGACAGTCTACAGTCTACAGTCTACAGTCTACAGTCTACAGTCTACAGTCTACAGTCTTAACGAAAATTTATACTTTATTTTTATGCCTTTTCTTTCGGCATTGCATAAATTCTTTATTTTGATGATGAAATATTATATCTCTAAATATGATATTTTATTATATAAAATCAATATAATTAAAAAAAGGAGATAAAAAATGAAAAAGTTTATTGTTTTAGTATTTGTTGTGGCATTATTTGCAACTTCTTGTATATCACAACATAGGCATATAGTTGGTAATGGGCCTCAGACTGGTATAAAAGTAGAAAGAAAACAGTGGTATGCTTTATGGGGATTAGTTCCTGT
>NZ_CAKVGN010000084.1 GCF_934747485.1 uncultured Brachyspira sp.
AGTTGAAAAACAGTTGGAAATTATATATAATTTAGCAAGAAAGGAGCTTTTTTAGTTATCTAGGACAGCCCCTTATTTTTTATAAGATAGATATTTGCTCTATTTATATATGGCTCTGGATGACGTACTTTATCAATATTTATATTTATGGATTTTGATAAATCATCTAAAGCTAAATTATATTTTTCTATATATGCATATAATGTTCCTCTATTATAATAATATCTATAATCTTCTTTTAATGATATAGCATTACTATATTCAGTTATTATTTCATTAAATATTTCTGTAATCTCTGTAATATTATATTTTTTTATATTTTTAGTATAATAATAAAATTTTGCATTACCTAAGTTATAATATATTTCTGAAACTGAATTATCTATTGATATGGCTCTTTTAAAATAATCTATAGCTTTTTCAAATTCTTTTTGTAAAAAATATTCTACCCCTTCATTATTTAAATTATTTACTTCATCTTTTGAATTATTTTTTACTGCTATTAATTTTGATTCACTAAAAAATTTTTTTATATATGGAAATTTTTCTAATATACTATCTATAGGAATACTAATATTTATAGTTATAAATGATGAATTTATAATTTGATAAGTATTTATAGTTCCAGTATTATTGTTTTGACCTTTTATTATATTTTTCATATATTTATAATTGCCTTATTATTAATATAATATATAATTATTTAAAATAAATTCAAGGATTTTTTATGGATTGTAATATTTTTTTATATATAAAAAAATATTTTATAAAATTTATAAAATCATAAAATCTAAACCTAAATTAGAGAATAGCAACAGTATAGATGGGCAAAATAACAATAATGGAACAATAGTAAATAATCAAAAAGTAATTAAAAAAGATAAAAATAAAAAGTAAATATTATTAAATATTTATCATTTTTATACAATTTAATATTGCTAGAGCTTTATTCAATAACAAGTTTCATATTTGAATATTATTGCTATTTTTGTTTAATGTCAATTATATTATGATTTATATTTAAAAATTTATTAAACGCACGGTTAAGTTAATTTCTAATATAATGAAATTTGAACTAAAAATGAAACTATATTTTTAATTTTGCTCTGCGTGCGGTTGTAGTAAAGGCACCACAAATAAAAACTTAAAAATATATTTTTTACAAGCTTAAAAATTTTTAGTCTATATTTATACAATAATTTTTTATAAACTTTTTCCCGCCTTACACGGTGTGGACTTCGTCAAAGAACCAAAAAGTGCAAATAAATAAAATAATACTAATTAATTTTATATATATTTATTTTAATAAAAAAGGCATGCATCATAAATGCATGCCTTCAAAATAATTAGCTCTTATGTTTTTTATATATAGTTATACATTAGAGTAAACCGCCTCTGATGAAGCCTCTTTATTATTCTTTTCTTCTTCTAATGCCTTTCTTTTCATTTTTTGGTAAATATAAATATACATTACACTTGCCATTAAAACTGTAACTATATCGGCTATAGGCTGTGCCCATATAATACCTTTTATGCCGAATAATTTTGTACCTATAAGTATTGTAGGTATAAATGCTATTCCCTGTCTGCTTATAGAAAGTATTAAAGAAGGAATTGATTTTCCTAATGCTTGGAATGTGGACATAAATACAAATTGAAAGCCTATTATAGGAGCTATTGAATAACTTGCTACCAAGAATCTCACTCCATAATCAATTACCTCTTCATTGTTGATAAATACAGCTACAGCTAATCTTCCAAATATTAAAGACAAACCTAAAAGTAAAAATCCTATTATTACGCTTACAGCACAAGATATTTTAATAGCCGCATTCATTCTTTTATAATTTTTAGAAGCAAAGTTGTATCCCACAAAAGGCTGAAGACCTTGAGCAAGACCAATAAATACCAATACTACAAGAGTAAATATCCTCTGTGCTACACCCAAACCAGCCACAACATTATCACTATATCCAGCAGCCAAATTGTTTATAAGTATATTTGAAGCACTCATAAGTATGTTGTTAATAGAAACAGGTATACCTATTGCAAATACATTTGAAAGTATATCAGACTTCAAAGAAAACTCTTTAAAATGTATTGATAAGAAAGATTTTTTTCTTAAAATATGGTATATGTAGTAAAAAGTAGAACAAGCATTACCAATTATTGTAGCCAAAGCAGCACCAGCAACACCCATATTCATATAAAGAATCATTATAGGGTCTAATACTATATTAACTACAGTACCAATCATCATACCAATCATAGCCTCTTTTGAAGAACCCTCAGCCCTTACAATCTGCCCCATAGCCATCTGATTAACTACAAAAGGAGCTCCAAGTGCCACTATAATTAAATAATCCTTAGAAAATTGATAAGTGTTTTGACTAGCACCTGATATTTTTAATATGTCTTTCATAAATATCAAGTATATAGCCATAGAAAGAAATCCTACTATAATACTTGCATAAAAAGCAAATGCTGATATCTTTTTTACAGATTCATAATCTTTAGAACCTAATTTTCTGGATATGTAAGAACCGCCTCCTATACCAAATATATTACCAAAAGCCATAAGAAGCAAATATATAGGCATACATAATGATACAGCAGCAACCTGATTAGGGTCCCCAGTTTGTCCTACAAAGAAAGTATCTACCATATTATAAAAAACATTGACTAACATTCCTAATATTGTTGGAAGTGCTAGCGTAATTAGAGCTTTGTGTACAGGGTAATTTTCAAACAGTTCGATTTTTTTATCTGTCATACGTCTGACCTCCTATTATAAGATTGTTAAATTATAGATTATACCAAATAAAAAAATATATCAAGTAATAAAAAATGAGATTTTTTAATTTTTTTTGATATTATTATGGTATATTTATATGTAAATTTGTAATAATTTCTAATCTTATAAAAAATATAATAACTTTTTTGTATATAAGAGCATAAAAATATATTTGATTTTTTAGAAGTTTATATTATAATGTATTTTATATAATATAAAAGGTGTTTTTTGTTATGAACAGAACAGAACAGATAATATAATAAATAATAATAAAATTTTACAAGAGAGAACTATCTTAAAAGCATAGTTCTCTCTTTTTTTGTTGCATATTTTTTATTTGGAAAAATGAATGTATAAAAAATTAATTGATAAAATAGTTTGGTGGATACCATTTAAAAATATTAGAAATTTAATTAGAATGATATTAATAAATTTGTTGTATATATCTGATATAAATAAAAAAATATCCGATATAGATAAAAAGATATCGAATATAACAAATAATATTATTATTGTTGGTTTTACAGATATAGCAAATTATAATAATATAAAAAATTATAAATATGATCTTATATTCAGTATAGGTGAAAATTGTTTTACAGCATATATTTTATCAAAAAATAATTTAAGAAAGAAATCATATCCTTTTGATTGGGTAACACCATGGGATTCTACAAATAATAATATAATAAATAATTTAGAAATAATTAGAAATAGATTTAGAAATTTTTTTAATAAAGAAGATTTGAAATTTGCATTTAAAGGCGAAGGGCTTCATGATGTTTATTTTAATAATAACACATATTTATATTATCCGCATGATTTTAGTTGCAATACTGAATTTGATATAGGTTATGTTGAAAATTTTAATAAATATTCTAAAAGAATAAATAGATTAGTAAAAGAATTGGAATCTAATAAAAAAATATTAATGGTGTATATTGAACATTATAAATTAGAGAATAATTTTATAGATATTAATACTATTATAAATTATCTAAATGATATTAGAAAATTATATAATAATAATGATATTTATTTGCTTTATATAAAACATAGTTATTATATAAATGATGAAAAAATATACTTTAAAAATATTGATGATAAAATACATATGTATTTATTAGATAATTCATTTGATTATAATAATCATACAGAAGATTTAAGTTTATGGTGCAACAATTTTCAAAAAATAAATAAAATACTAAGTATGTATAATTTAATAAATGATTAATAATCATTATAGTTATTGTAAAATACTTTTTGTAAATTTGTATTATTCTTTAATATAAAATGATATTCTACAAATTATTTTACATATTTAATTTTATTATATAAATATACTATATTTCTTATTTTCTATACTTTTTTATAAAATTTTCAACTACATCAAACATATCTTTAGTCCAAAACTGCCAACCGCCATGGTCAGCATTTTTTACAGTATAAAACTCATAAACTCTATTTTCTTCTTTTAATTTATCAGCTAAAATTTTACTCTGACTAAATGGAACAACACTGTCAGCATCGCCATGTGCTAACAATATCGGAGGCAAATTATCAGCTTTTGAAATCTCATAATAAGGACTTGCTTTTTTTGCTTCCTCAGGAAAATCATAAACATTTTTTCTACCTATTAATATGCCTTCAGGACTCTCCGCATCTCCTGTAGTGGATTTTAAAGGGTCATTTCTCATTTCAAGTATATCTGTAGGCGGATAATATGCAATTATAGCATTCATATAAGGTATGGTAGTGTCATTATCACTTAAAGGTATTGCCATAAATAAAGCAGTATGTGCCCCTGATGAAGTCCCCCAAACAAATACATTATTAGTATCTACATTATATTTATCAGAATTATTTATCATGAAATCAAGTGCCTCTCTCGCATCTTCAATTTGTGCTGGAAAAATTGCTTTATCGCTTGGTCTATATTCTGATATAGAAACAACATATCCACGCCTTGCAAAATCACCCATAACTACTAAATTCTGATAAACATTCTGCTTCATCCATCTTGAACCTTGTATAAATAAAACTAATGGATATTTTGAATTTGTATCATTTCTTTTTAGTTTTGGTGTTAATATTTGAAGAGATAAATCTATGCCGTCTTTATTTGTATAAATAACATTTGGTGTGTAATTAACATTAAAAATAGGCTTTTTTTCTTCTAATACTGCATTGCCTTCTTCATCTGTGTATATTGCAAAATTATTCATACTATCATTTCCTTCGTTTTTAGACAAATCATTACAAGAAACAAAAATAAAACAAAAAATCAAAATCATTAAAATTTTTCTCATTTTATCTCCTTATGTATGTATTTACATGTTTATATTTATATATTACTAAAAAATCTATATTATGTCAAATTTTAATTATATATACCGATTCATATAAAATTTATAAATAAAATAATTAATTTTACATACCCCGCCCATTATATTTTAAAACTTAATTTAAAAAGTAAGAATTTAATTACATATATAGTTTGTTAATAAAGTAAAATACCCGCCCAAGTTTTTTTAAACTTAAAAATTATATACCGCACGCAGAACAAATTCAAAAATATAGATAAAATTATTATTTTAATTTTTTTATATATAAAAAATAAACACACCGTGCGGCAAAATAAACTTATTAATTAACATATTCATGCTAATTTGAAATAAAACATTTATTATAAAATTTAGATTTTGATAATTTTTATGTTTTTTGAAATTGCACATTAATACATTAAGTTCTTAGATTAACTATATTATCTTTCAAATTATTCACAAATAAACCTATATGATAACCATCGCAAACTCTATGATTGACCTGTATTGCAATAGGCATTAATATTTTATTAGAATCATTATAATACTTTCCAATAGTAAATATTGGAGGCAAATAATCAAAACAACTATTTATATTTAAATTAAAACCCTCAAAAGACACCCAAGGAATAGATGATATATTAAATAAATTTTTGATGTTGCAAGCTTTTGGAGAAAATGATGTGCTTGTGCTATAAGTTTTTATATCTTCAGCACAATTATTATAAAATAAATTAAAATCATCATTATATTCTGTGTATATGGATGAGAAAGTTTTAGAATTATTGTTAAATATGGTATAACTTGGATTTACAATATCATAATAACCAAGTTTAGAATCCTCAAAAGACATCTTAAACTCTTTTATGTTATTTACAGTCTTTGATATTAAATATATCATCGTAGGATAAAATTTAAAAGAACTATTTACTATATTTGACACTTCCAATTTTAAAGTAATGCTATAAGTACATTGATTAACATTAGAATAATGATAATAATGCTCTTTTCTCTCCCAATTTTCAATATCAATTATATTAAACATTATTTATACATACCTTTTAATTTTTTTATATATTTAGAATTTAAAGTGAGGCTTTTCCCTACACTTCTTTTGCCCAATATGCACCTACTCGATGGCGACTCAAAGAAGCAAAAGACTACAATTTTATATAATGTATTTTTCCAATTACTTTTGAAACAAGTACAATTTTTTTAAACTATATCCAGAGGCATTTTTCTGTTAGGTTTAGGAAACTCTTTATTTAAAAGCTCTATATCTTCTTTGTCTAATACAATCTTTTGAGAGTTAATATTTTCTAATATATGTTTTTCATTAGAACTTTTTGGTATAGGCACTCTCTTATCAAAAGACATTATAAAAGCCAATGCTATTTGACTTGATGTAGCATTATGTTTTTTTGCTATATTTTTAATGATGCCATTATTTAATATATCACTTCCCAAATCTCCAGCCTGTGCCAAAGGACAATAAGCCATTAATACTATATTTCTTTCAAGCATATAGGAAGCCAAATCAAAATCAACACCTCTTGAAGCTAAATGATATAACACTTGATTAACAGCACATTTATCTCCATTTTTTATACTCTCAAGCTCTATCATATCATCTATATCAAAATTAGAAACTCCCCAATCTTTTATAAGTCCCTCTTTTTTAGCCTCTTCCATACATTCAACTGTCTCTCTTAAAGGCACTCTCCCCCTCCAATGAAGCAAATACATATCCAAGTAATTTAGCCCCAAGCGGTTTAGAGAATTTTTTAAACTAGTAAATAAATTATCTCTCCCAGCATTATGAGGATAAACTTTAGAAACTATAAAAAGCTCTTTTCTATCTATATTTGCTTTTTTTAAGGCTTCTCCAACTATTATCTCAGCTCCTCCCTCTCCATACATCTCTGCAGTATCTATTAGCCTCACACCGTTTTCTAAAGCATAATGCAAAGCATTAATTTCTACACTGCTTTTACTCTCGTTCTCTCCCATTCTCCAAGTGCCTATTCCAAACTTAGGCATTTTGTTTGAAGATTTTAAAATATAACTCATAATAAAACCTAATAATTATTTATATAGAAACCTTTTAATCTTTTTAGTAGGGTTCTTTTCAAACTCTTCTTTTTGTATCTCAAAGTTAGCAATTCTTGCAAAATCTGGAATCAATTTATTAATATTCTCTTTGGTTTTTTCTAATTCCTTATTTATCTCTTCATCATTTAAATCTTTTATTTGCTCAGCATCTAAATATACTAAAGCATAAAGTTTATTTTCTCTTTGAACAATTAAAGATTCTAATATATAAGGCATGCTGTTTAATTTACTTTCAATCTCTTCAGGATAAATATTCTGCCCGCTCGGACCAAGAAGCATATTTTTACTTCTTCCTCTTATAAATATTCTATTTCCCTCTCCAAGCACACCCAAATCATTAGTCCTAAGCCATCCGTCACGGGATAAAACCTCCGCAGTAGCTTTAGGGTTTTTATAGTACCCAAGCATAACATTTTCACCTTTAACCATAATGTCCCCAACTTCTTCAGGACTGTTAGAATCAATCTTCACTTCTAATGTATCTATTATGCATCCGCAGCTTCTTGCCACATGTTTATCCCATGGAGAATAACTAATTAGAGGTCCGCACTCTGTCATACCATAACCAACAGTAAATTTAAAACCTATATCCATTAAAAACTTTTCAACTTCCTCATTTAAAGCACTCCCCCCAACTATTACTACATGGAAATTGCCTCCAAATGATTGCGTAAGCTTTTCACAAATCTTATTTTTTAATATTTTAGATATAAAAGGTAAATTTAATAGATTTTTCATAAGAGGCTTATCTATTGTAGGTTTTAACTTTTTGAAATAAATCTTTTCCAAAATCAAAGGCACCATAAGTATTAAGTTAGGTTTTACCTCATCAAAAGCTTTAAGCAAAATATTAGGACTTGGTATAGCACTAAGCATATATATACAAGCCCCTTTAGAGAATGGAAATAAAAAGTCAAACAAACAGCCAAATACATGTGCTAAAGGCAAAAATGAAAGTATATGGTCATTAGATTTTATAGGCATATTCTCTATTGCAAATCTCACATTGGCAGCAAGCGAATTATGATTAAGCATAACTCCTTTACTAAAACCAGTAGTTCCAGAAGTATATATTATAGTAGCCAAAGTATCATTTTCAAAAATAGTTAATGAAAAAGTCTCTCTGCTGAAATTGTCTAATTGCACGTCAAGAATCTCATTATACTCTTCTGTTAAATCATTTTTGTGGTCGAATATAGTTAAATTATCCAAATAAAATATTCTATTTAAAAAGCTCAATTTTTCTTTATCAATTTTTTCTAATATATGTTTATCCATAAAAAGATATTTAGAGCCGGAATCATTTAATATAGAAATAATATCATCTTTAGCAAAATCAACAAGTATAGGTACAACTACAGCCCCATAGCTTACTATAGATAAATAAGTTAAAGCCCAATTTGCAGAATTAGAGCCGCATAATGCAATTTTATCCCCTTTATATATCTCCATTCTTTTAAATATGGTATGCATTTTTAAAATATGTTTAGCCACATCAGAATACTTTACAAAATTATCCTTACCATAATCACAAAAAGCATTAATATCCCAATTCTCTTTAATAGAGTTAAAAATATACTCAGTAAATTTCTCATTAATCATAAACATATCTCCTTAAAAAAATATTAAACTATATTAGCGACATATCTAAACATAAAAACAGCATGACATATATTAGACAAAATTAAAAGAGAATAAAATAGAGGAAGAAATAAAGTATATCTTTTATTAACTTCATACATAGCAAGTCTATAAAACACCATAGCAATATTTAAAAGTAAAAAAGCAGTCAAATAAAGCATAGCACCATACTCTCCAACCGCTAAAGCAATTTTTTGTATAGCAATAAGCCAAACCCAATTTAGAAGAAAGTAATATATAGTCTCAGTAAATCCTCTCCACCTATAGCTAAATACACTTCTTAAAGTAATACCAAGTACGCAAAGCCCCGTAATAACTCCAAAGAAACTCCAACCCCAACCATCTTGAAGCGATATCAAACATGGAGGTATATAAACACCCCATATCATCATAATAAAAAAAGCATGTGAAAGTATATAAAACACCTTTTTAGCCTTGTTGTTGAAAGGGAAAAAATGATATATAGAGTTTATTATATAGAAAATAACAAGAAAACTTGAATAAAGCGAAAAAGAAGTAGCTTCTAAACCGTTTTTAGAGTTTACTATTAGAACAACTAAAACAGCAATAGCTGAACTTGCACATATTATACATATAATAGCACATATCTTTGAAACATTTTTTTTAATTAAAACACTCATAATTATATCTTATATTTTATTTAAATAAAGTAAATGGTCATTTTTAACTATTTACTAAAATTGCATGATGTCATTCCAATACCTTTCAAAATATCTATGCATACCTAATCCGGCAGAAAAATAATTATAAATTTTGTGAAAATCTTTTGAAGCCTCTTTGAAAGAAGAATTATTAATATAACCTTTCTTAGCCATATAAAGCAAACATATAGAAGGCGAACGCGACATGCCAAAATTGCAATGAACCAGCACTTTTTTATCCTTAATTTTTCTATCTATAAAATCTATAGCTCTTTTAATCATAGGTGAAGCATAATCATAGGAAAGACTAGATATGTCGAGCAAATTTAAATACAAATCATCATTATTCTCATAAAAAGTTTTGTTTCCAACGGCACCATTAACACCTCGTACAAAACAACTTTGACAAGCATGCACTATAGCCCCATCAAAAACGCTGCAATCATGGTCATTTCCCACATATAAATTATGACAAAGTTCAAACATAAAAATCTCCAATTGTTATACTATATTTTGTCATATAAGCTTTTTTATTCAACTTTTTCCCGCCTTCGCACCCGCAGGCACTCCATTCGGTCGCTGTGCGGACTTCGTCAAAGTCTTTACCCTTCGCCTACGCTTCGCGAAAGTGCAATTATTAGAACTTTATATCCTAAATATATATTATAATCACTTAGGTATATACTATACCAAAAATGAATATATGTCATTAACTTCTACTATATTATCAACATTAACTATATCATATACATCAGTCTTTATTAGTAAGGTTTTTAAAAAAGGTATTTTTATAATGTCGCTGTCTCTGTCCCCTATCATAAAAGAAGAAGTTAAATCTATATTATATTTTTTACATGCTGTTAAATGCATAGCAGCTTCTGGTTTTCTTAGTACTGAAAGAAGTTTATACTCTTCAACATTTCCTTTTATATGATACGGACAATAATAAAAATCATCTATAATAGCATCATGTTTTTTATACTCTTCATACAAGTAGTTATGAACATTCTTCACATCATCATTAGTATAATAATTGTAAGAAACTCCTGCCTGATTTGTGGTTACTATTGTAATATAATTTTTTTCATTGGCATATTTTACCACACCTAAAAAATCATTTTTTATTTTTACTCTATCAACCTCTCCAATATATCCAACATCTTCCATCAGCACTCCATCTCTATCCAAAAACAAAGCCTTATTAACTTTTTTATTTGCATCTGGAATATATAAAGGTATGCCGTATAAATTTCCGTTATTAAATGCTTCATCTATAACCAAATTAAAACTTTCATTATACTCAAAAACTTTATTATCATGCACAATTAAGTTTGATATAGAATATCCTGATAACGGATTTTGAATATTATCTTTTGTTATCTTATAGTTATCGTCTATGGTGTATAATTTATTATTAAAATCAAACGTAAGCCCAACAACTACTGCATCATTATTATTTAAATTTTTATAAAACAAAAGGAAAAAACTTTTTATTTTATCATATACTATTTTATCAAAACTATTCATAGCTAATAATATATTATAGTTTCATCAATATTTCAAATTTTAATAAAATGTTTAGGAGCCATACATATTGCACGTTTTTTAGTTTAAAAAAAGCAGGTATTCCTTATAATTTAATTAA
>NZ_CAKVGN010000085.1 GCF_934747485.1 uncultured Brachyspira sp.
TTTAGCTATTTATATTATAAGGAATACCTACTTTATTTTAACTAAAAAACGTGCAATATCTATGGCTCCTAAACATATTTTGATATTATTATGCAAATAGATTTTATTATACAAATAAAAGAAGAGACCTAAAAATATTTTTAAGCCTCTTCTACAATAATAAGGAATAACTATTTTTTTATCAATTGTCTTTTTTATTAGTCATCAAATTCCTGATACAACAAATTACCTGCTTTGTCAATATAAAGTTCCATCATGTTGTTCATTTTTACTTTATAAACATTATAATGCTCCATTTCTACAGCCCAAATTTCTGCTTGAGGATAAGTTGCTCTTGCTGTAGCTAATACTGCCTGAGGAACTTGATTAAGAGGTACATACCAATCGGCAAATAAAGCTGAAGAACCTATTACACTTAAAGCTATTAATAAACATATTATTTTTTTCATTATTTCACTCCTTTATTTTTTATATTTTAATATTAGTCGTCAAACTCTTGACCTAATAAATTACCAGCCTTATCTATATAAAGTTCCATCATGTTGTTCATTTTTACTTTATAAACATTATAATTTTCCATTTCTACAGACCAAATCTCTGCCTGCGGATAAGTTGCTCTTGCTGTAGCTAATACTGCTTGAGGAACTTGATTGAGAGGTATATACCAGTCAGCAAATAAAGCTGAAGAACCTATTATACTTAAAGCTATTAATAAACAAATTATTTTTTTCATTATTCACTCCTTTATTTTTTATTTTTTTATATATAATTAATTATTAATCATCAAATTGCTGTCCTAATAAATTGCCGTTACTATCAATATAAAGCTCCATCATATTATTTAATTTAATTTCATATATGCTGAACTGCTTTTCTATTTTAATAATAGCAGCCTGAGGATAAGTTTTATTAACAGTAGCTAAAACATTAGCAGGCAATATTGTAGCAGGCATATTTCCATAAGTTTTTACCTCTTTCCATTCACCATTAGGAAAGAAGTCAACTTGTGTTCCATTACCTAAATATACTTCTATTTCTTCCCAATCTCTTTCTATGTAAGTTACTTCTACATTCTGAAAATGCTTAGCTATAAAATCTTGAGTGTTCTTAGGCAAAGATGATAATGGCACTCCATATCCATATTGAACATTGCTGTCTGCTGTTTGCATATAAGGGTTATAGATTGTCATATCATTTGCTGTATTAGTATCTGTTAAATCGTTAGTTTGTGCTAACAGTATAGTTGAAAACATAAATACAGCAAAAATAACATTTAATAATTTTTTCATTTTTATCTCCTTACTAAGTAAATTATCTTTACAATTATAATTATAGTATAAGCGGGTGGTTTTGTCAAATTTTTTTACTAATTTTTTACAAAAAATATATATTTTTTGAAGTTTTTTTGCGGTTTTACTATGATTTTATCAAAAAATACATGCGATTTGTAAATTTAAGGTAAATTTAAACAATAAATCATTATTTTTCACACTGAAAAAGTAAAAATTATTTACTGTATTTGTATAAATATATGAATAATGATTTTTTATGTACTTATATAATTATTAATTTAATTAGGCATTATAAGCGTTTAATTATGGGAACTTTTTTAATTATTTATTCGTCTAATTAAATATATTGTAAAATTAGAACTTGATATTTTTTATTTGAAGTTTATAATTTATTAGTAAAAAAATAAATTTTTATTAAATTTACGATGTAGACTTTTTTAGGAGCGGTATTGTGAAAAATAGTTTTGTTTTTATATTGATTATATTATTCAATATTTCTTTATATTCACAGAGTAATGAAAACTCCACAAACTCTAAGATAAGCATAAATTTGGAGCAAGCATTAGACTTAGCAGTAGAAAATGATAAGACACTAAAACAGGCAGAATATGATGTACGCATAGCTCAAACTCAAAAAGACGCCTCATTTTCCGATTTATTTTTACCTTCATTAACCGTTAGCGGGGGGCTTAATTTATCAGAGCCAAAAGAATATCAATACGAAAATTTTAACACAGGAGTATATTCAAGTGCAGATACTTGGAGTGCTCAAGCAACATTATCAAAAACACTTTTCACAGGCTTTAGAAATTGGAACACTGATAAAGCAAGAGAAATAAACCTAAAAATGATGAAAGAAACATATTTTGATGAGAGAAAGAACGTAGCAATAAACACTCAATTAAATTTTTATAACACATTCGTTGCACAAGAAAATTATAAAGTATACTATCAGCAGCAGCTTAATTACAGCAATAGAATGAGAGAATCTTATATAAAGTATAGAAATGGTCAAGTTTCAGAATATGAATATTTAAATGCAAAAGTGCAATACGAAAGCACAAAACCTCAGCTTGTTGCACTCAGCAATAATTATGAAAGCTTAAAACTAACATTTATAAGGCAAATAGGCTTAACAAATGTAACTGATGAAGTAGAATTAGTAGGTAATATACTTGATGCCACAAAAATAGCATTACCAGATTTAGATATAAACGTAATATTAGATTTAATAATGGCTAATAATATAGAGCTTAGCAATATGGCAAGCAATATAGAAATGCTTGAATACAATAGAAAAGTTGCAAGAAGCTATTTATGGCCTACTTTTTCAGCAAATGCTAATGTTGGAATTACTACAATAGATAAATTAAAATTAGATAATAATAAAGATTTTTACAAAGACAGAAGCGGAGAGTTTAGCTGGGGAGTTGGATTTTCATTAAATTATGCTCTTGATTCTTTACTTCCATTCTCATCTACAGCAAAAGCAGCAGAAGAGATTCAATTAAGCATTGAGCAAATGGAAATAAGTTATGAACAGTTAAGAGACAATATAGAGATAAACAGCAGAAACCTTATTTCTACAGCAAAATCTCAGGAATTAACATTACAATCACAAGCAGAAAATGCAAGAACAGCTGCATATGCTTTGCAAATGGCTCAGAGACAGTATAGAGGCGGTACAATATCCACATTAGAGCTAAGCGATGCTGAGCTTACATATTTGAATGCACAGCTTTCATATTTACAAGCCATATATGAATATTTTTCAAGCACATTACAAGTATTAAAGCTTTTAGGAGCTTAAGGAGAAAACAACTATGATACTATATAGAAAAATTATTTTAATACTTTCTACAATTTTAATAATAGGTGCACTTTCCATTTCTTGTAAGAAACAAGTTGATTTAAAGAAGAAAGAAAACCCTATAAGTGTACTTGTTGCAGCACCTATAAGACAGTCTTTAGAGGAATATCTTGAGCTTTCTGCAGAAATTAAGGCAATAAAAGAAGTAGAAATATCTTCAGATGTACCCGGAAAAATTGCAAATATACTAAAATATGAAGGCAGTTTTGTAAATAAGGGAGACACTATAGCGTTAATAGACAGATTTGTAATAGGTGCAAATTATGCATATGCTCCGGCAAGAACACCTATTTCTGGTTACGTAACTACTACATATATGGCAGTTGGTGCTTCTATAGCAGCGGCTACCCCAATAGCAAATGTTGCTGATATTAGCAAATTAGAAGTAGAAATACAAGTACCAGAGCGTTCTATTACAGGTGTGGAATTAGGACAAAAAGTATTAATTAGAATTCCTTCCTCTCCAAATAAAGAAGTAGAAGCTACCATAACCAAAAAAGATTATGCTGTTAATCCTTCAACTCGTACTCTAATGGTAAAGGCTTTAATAGACAATAAAGACAGATTATTTTTACCCGGAATGTTTTCTGATGTATCAATACTCTTAAACTCTGCTAATAATATTTTTGTAATACCGAACAGTGCTACATTTTCTGATGATTTAGGAAAAAACTATATTTATGTTGTAAAAGAAGATAATTCTCAAAATCCTCCTTTAGAAGGAAATGTAACTTCAGGAAACACTAACAAACAATATAGAGCATACATTAGAGAAATTGATATATTATTTAGATCCAAAGACAAAGTTGCTTTAAGCGGCGGTTTAGAAGATGGCGAAGAAGTAGTAATGTTTGGTAGAGAGTTTTTAAAAGACGGTTCTTTAGTAAATAGAATAGAAAATGACCCTACAATATTAGAATATATTACCCCGCAAAATGTTAATACAAATGAAATAGTAAATAATACCAACAATACTATAAAACAACAAACAAATCAAAGAACTCAGGTAAATCAAGCAAAAGAAAATAATACTGTAAAACAAACTGCTACAAATCAAGCAAAGCCAAAAACATCATCATTATCAGCAAATAATACTAATGCCGCTAAAACTACTACTCAGCAAAATACAGTCGCAAAACCACAAACTAACACAACTGCAAAACAGCAAACTAATACCGTTGCACAAACTAATAATGTTATAATAAATACAGCAGAAAAAGATGCTGCCGATAATGAAGATGTAGTTAAAAACACTGAGCAAACAAATAATAGTGATATTTACTCTGTTGGTAAATAAAAATTATTATTTGTATTTTTAAGAGAGGTTTATTTATATATGAGAAGTTTTATTGAATTAATAGTAAAAAGACCTGTTTCTGTTTTTATGGGGATAGTGGCAGTTGTTATACTTGGTATTGTAAGTTTATCTAGGCTTCCTGTAGACTTCTTGCCTGACTTGGAATTGCCTTATATTAGTATTAGCACAACTTATGATAATGCTGGTCCGGAAGAGGTAGAAAAATCTGTTTCAAGACTTATAGAATCTGCCGTTTCTTCTGTAAACAATATTAAAGAGGTAAGTTCATCTTCAGAGGAAGAAAATTCAAATGTATTTATAGAGTTTAACTGGGGAAGCGATTTGGCATCTGCTACTGCGGACATAAGAGAGGCTATAGACAGAATAAGAAAATCTTTGCCTGATGATGCTGAAAGCCCTGCTGTTTATAAATTTTCTACTGACAATATACCTGTTATGGAAATATCTTTCTATGGTATTGACAACTTATCTGCATTATACAATTTAGTTGATAACCAAATACTTACTTCTATAGAGCAGGTTGGCGGTGTTGCTATGGCTGAAATTAGAGGAGGACTAAAAAGCCAAATTAAAGTTGATGTTGATATGAACAGGCTTCAGGCTTATGGTCTTGATATTAACTCTATAGTAAGCACTTTGGCTATGGAAAACCAAAACATATCAGGCGGTGAAACTTATGAGGGTGTTTACAAATATACTTTAAGAACTACTGGAGAGTTTAAAACTGTTGATGATATTGGTAATGTTGTAGTGGCATTAAAAGACAATAACACTCCTATAAGACTTAGAGAGTTGGCTACTATTTATGAGGGTTATGATGAAGACGGAGACGTTATAAAAGTTAATGGTACTCCTGCTGTTAATGTTTCTATAAACAAAGAATCTGGTGCTAATACAGTTGCTGTTTCTGATGCTATTAAAAAAAGATTAGACAGCTTAAACTTACCGGGAGATATAAAATACGAAATACTATTCAACAGTGCTGATAACGTTAATAATGCCATAAAAGGCGTACTTGATACTGCTTGGCAGGGAGGTTTATTTGCTGTTATTATTCTTATGATATATTTATGGAATGTTAGAACTGTACTTATAATAGCAATATCAATTCCTATGTCTATAATTGTTACATTTACTTTGATGTATTTCTTTGGTACAACATTAAATATTATCTCTCTTTCAGGACTTGTACTTGGTATTGGTATGATGGTAGATAACTCCATTGTTGTACTTGAAAATATATTCTATTACCGAAACAATGGTTATGGTAAATACTCTTCTGCAATAGACGGTACTTCTACAGTAGCACTTGCAATATCTGCTTCCACCCTTACAACAATAGCAGTATTCTTGCCTTTCCTGTTTGTAGAAGGTCAAACTGGTCAGATGTTTAGAGATTTATGTATTACAGTTACAGTTTCTATGATAGCTTCTTTGGCTGTTGCTTTAACTATAGTGCCTATGCTTGGTGCAAGATTAGTAACTACTAAAAAGTCTAAATTCTTCAATCGTTTTGAAGTATTTTTTGATAAGAATTTCCACTCTAAAGTTAATTTTGTATACGAAAAAATATTAACTTATTCTGTTAATCATAAAAATAGAGTATTAATACCTGTAATAAGTGTAGTATTTGCCGTTATAATAGTAGGATTAATATTTATAGGTAAAGAAGGTTTCCCTCAATCTGATGAAGGTCAATTAAAGGCAAGCATACGAATGCCTATTGGTACAAGAAAAGAGCAAACAGGTTCTTTTATAGACAGAATGAGAAAAGATGTTGAAGATGTTATTGGAAAAGATTTAAGCAGAATACAATCAAGAGTTAGATCAGGTTCTGATGCTAATAAAGGACAGATAAGAGCTAAATTAATAGACAAATCTGACGGAAGAACTGTAGAGACAGAAGAATATGTTGAAATGGTTAGAAAGAAATTAGCTGGATATCCTGCTACAATTAATATTGATAGTGTAAGCAGTATGCGCGGAGGAGGCAGTTCAAGCGGTATAGATATAGATATAGTAGGAGAAGATTTAACAAGAGCAAGAGAATTAGCCAATAATATCATATCTGCTTTACAAGATGTTCCAGGACTTAGAGATGTTCGTTTGAAAAAAAGCGATTCTAGTCCTGAGCTTAATGTAACTATAAACAGAGACTTAGCTTCAAAAATGGGGATTAATATTAATACTGTTGCCAACTCTATAAAAACAAGCTTCGGCGGTACTACTGCTACAAGAATGACTCCTAAAAACTCTGAAGTTACTGATATTGATGTTATAGTACAGCTTAATGAAAGAGACAGAATAAACATAGATGATGTTAATAGAATGCTTATACCTACAGCTTCAGGAATGGTGCCTGTATCTGCAATTGCTGATGTTAATAAAGATTTTGCCCCTACAGAAATAGAGAGAAAAAACAACAGCAGAATAACTTCAATTACAGCAGCAGGTTACGGCAGACCTATGAACCAAATAATGAATGACATACAAAAAACTATCAATGAAAAAGTATTTATACCTGCTGGTTTTAGTATTGTTTATTCTGGTGATTATGAGGACATGCAAGAGGCATTCGGACAATTATTACAAGCTTTGATATTAGCTTTAGTATTAGTTTATGCTATTATGGCTAGCCAATTTGAATCTTATATAGCTCCTTTCGTTATTGCTCTTGCTATACCATTTGGTTTTGCTGGTTCACTTTTCTTACTTCTAATTACAGGACAGACTTTAAGTGTATACAGCGGAATTGGTGTTATAGTGCTTATTGGTATTGTAGTTAATAATGGTATTGTACTTATTGACTATATGAATCAGCTTATGCATGAGAAGAAAATCAACGGAGATGCTGCTGCTTTAATTGCTGGTCCGAGAAGATTAAGACCTGTACTTATGACTTCGCTTACTACAATACTTGGTCTTCTTCCTATGGCTTTATCAAACGGTGAAGGTAATGAGATGTATAAACCTTTATCTTTGGCAGTGCTTGGCGGATTAAGTGTTTCTACTTTGTTTACGCTTGTTATAGTTCCTACTGTTTATGCTGCTATTAGAAACAGAATACCGCTTAAAGATTATGATGCTAAAGATTTGGCTAGTATTGAAACTAATCCAAATGTTGATGATGCTTTAAGTACACCGGGTAAATAATTGATAAAATAATATAAAAGGCTTGGGTTTTTATACTCGAGCCTTTTTTATTTTTAAATAATTTATTAATTGACTTTATTATATTTTAATGTTAGTATTTTTTTATAAATCAATAGTGTTAGAATAATTATGTATGGTTTTAAAAAAATATTTAATTTAATGATATTTTATTATCAATACTATTTTCCCCAGAAACACTTCATAGTTCAGTAATTTTTTTAATTAAATAATCAAAAAATAATAATAAATATAATAAAAAAGGACTTTTCTATGGCAACAGAAAAATTAACCAAAAAAGAAGGCAAAATTTTAAAAGTTTTGGACAAAATAGAGAAGGTTGGTAACTCTCTTCCTGACCCTACTACATTGTTTATAGTATTTGCAGTACTAATGCTATTTATATCTCATATATGTTTTAAATTAGGAATTTTTGTTGAATATGAAGTATTTGATTCTGCAACTAGTTCATATATTACAAAAACAGTTAAAGCTGTAAGTCTTTTAACTCCAGAAGGAATAAGACATATTTATACTTCTGCTATAAGCAATTTTACAAGCTTTTTCCCATTAGGAGTAGTATTTGCCATAATGCTTGGTGTTGGAGTGGCAGACGGTACAGGATTTATGTCAGCTGTATTAAGAAAACTTGTAAAAGTAACTCCTAAACAATTAGTTACAGCTTCGGTAGTATTTTTAGGAATAATGTCAAATATAGCTTCTTCTACAGGATATGTAGTTTTAGTTCCGCTTGGGGCTATAATATTTATGAGTTTTGGAAGACACCCTGTTGCTGGGCTTGCTGCTGCTTTTGCTGGTGTTTCTGGAGGTTGGAATGCTAATTTAATAATAGGTTCTAATGACCCTTTATTTGCGGGACTTTCTACAGAAGCTGCTAGATTATTAGACCCTTCTTATACTGTACAGCCTACAGGCAACTGGTATTTCATGTTTGTATCTACTTTCCTCATCACTATAATAGGCACAATAGTTACTGATAAAATAATAGAGCCAAGACTTGGTAAATATCAGCCTGATGAAGATTCTGTTGTTTCTGATATTGAAGCTAATGAAAAAAGAGGAATGTTATTTGCTATTATATCATTTATCATTTATGTGATTATCATTCTTGCTTTAGTATTGCCAAAAAATGGCATATTAAGAAACCCTGAAACTGGCGGAATACTTCAATCTCCTTTCATGAGCGGTATAATAATAATGATGATGTTTGCTTTTTTAATACCGGGATTATTTTATGGTATAGGTGCTGGTACTGTAAAATCTGATAAAGAGGTTGTAGCTTTAATGGTTAAAACTATATCTACTATATCTGGATTTTTAGTATTGTTGTTTTTTGCTGCTCAGTTTGTTGATTATTTTAATTACTCAAATGTAGGAATAATACTTTCTGTAACTGGTGCTAATTTCTTAAAATCTATAGGTTTTGTTGGTATTCCTTTAATAGTTTCATTCATTATTGTAACAGCATTTATTAATATATTTATAGCAGTAGATTCTGCTAAATGGGCAATAATGGCTCCTATATTTGTTCCTATGTTTATGCAGCTTGGTTTATCTCCAGAGCTTACTCAGGTAGCCTACAGAATAGGAGATTCTACTACAAACATAATTGCACCTCTAATGCCTTTCTTCCCTTTAATAGTGGCATTTGTAAAAAAATATAATAAAGACAGTGGCGTTGGAACTGTTATTACTATGATGCTTCCTTATTCTATAGCATTCTTAATAGCTTGGATAATTCTTTTAGTAATATGGATGTTAATAGGTCTTCCTGTTGGCATTAATGCTCCTATACATTATGGAATGTAATTAAATTTGAATAGGATTAAAAAATGAAATCGAGAGAAAAAAATATAAAAAAAATTATGAAAGAAGAAAATATTGATGCTTTAATAGTATCTTCTCCGGAAAACTTTCATTATGTTACAGGAACTGCATCTCATCAGCATGCCGTTTCAAGAATGCCTGCTGTATCTATGGCACTTGTAAATAGTAATGAGAATATTCAAACTGTAGCAATTTGCATGGATTTTGAAAAAAAGGCTTTAGAAGATAGAGCGGATAATTGCAAAGTAGTGCAATATGATACTTGGGTGGGAGTTAAAACTTTTGATAAACTTACAAGCAGTGAGGGTTCACTTGGAGCAAAAAATTTCAAAAGCTTTTCTGGTTCGTTTGATATATTGGTTAATTTAATAAAAGAGTATGGACTTGAAAATAAAACTATAGGTTTGGAGTTGGATTTTATAAGTATTAATTATTTTAATTTATTAAAAGAGAAGCTTCCAAACATAATAATAAAAAATTCAAGCCCTTTATTTATAAGAGCAAGGTCTGTAAAAACAAAAGAAGAAATTGACATTATAAAAAAAATAGCAAATGTTGGTGCTTTGGCAATGCTTCATACTAGTAAATTTGCTAAGCCGGGTATTACAGAAAAAGAGCTTATGGATATTTACAGACTCAATGTTATGGAGAGTAAAATATGTGTGCCAAGTACATGGTCTGCTTTTCTAACAGGAACTAATGCATCTGCTTTAGCAATATCAGGAAACACTATAGTAAAAGATACTGATATAATAAAATTTGACGGCGGAGTTAATGCTGAGTGGGATTTTTATACTACAGATATGTCTAGAGCTTGGGTAATGCCTAATGCAGATAAAGAGCTTTTTAAATTAAAAGATACATTATATGAATCAAGAACATTGATGATAGAAAATATAAAACCTAATGTTCCTTTTTCTGAGATATTTAATATAGGTTTTGAGTATGTTAAGAAAAAATATCCCGGTTATGAAAGGGGACATATGGGACATAGTATTAGTATGGGGCCTCAAACTGCTGAAGCTCCTTTTGTATCCAAAAATGAAAATAGAGTGATAGAAGAGAATATGGTTTTGTGTATAGAATCTCCTTGCTATATAGAAGGTTTAGGAGGTTACAACATAGAAGATATGATTGTTGTTACTAAAGATGGATGCGAAATTATTACTGATGCAGCTCCGCATTATATTGACTGAATATTATTAAAACTTAATATAGTAAAATTTATAAACTACATTAAGTTTTAATATATTTAAAACGATATTATTATAAATAATTGTTTTTAACAAATATATAAAAATGCACAGGAGCCAGACATATTGCAGTTAGGAATTCCTTAATTTCTTAAAGTATAGCATAGGTGTATCA
>NZ_CAKVGN010000086.1 GCF_934747485.1 uncultured Brachyspira sp.
AATTATGATACACCTATGCTATACTTTAAGAAATTAAGGAATTCCTAACTGCAATATGTCTGGCTCCTGTGCATATATATAGTTTTTTGTTCTAAATAACTATATATTTGTATAAAAAAATATTTATAATCTAATTAAAAAAATTATTTATTATTTCTTTTAAGCCATCTTTATCCAATTTATAAATATTAAGCAGCTCATCTCTTGAAGCAGTTTCAAAAAACTTATTAGGAAGAGCATGTACCTTTGTTTTTTTATTATATATTTCATTGTCAGAAAGAATATTTAATATTGCAGAACCTACTCCGCCTTTTTTAACGCTTTCTTCAATTATTAAAATATTGTCTGCTTTTTTGGCAGCACTAATTATAGTATTTTCATCTAAAGGATTTAATGTGCATAAGTTAATAATAGTAGTATCTAAATTAATTTCATCTACAGCATCAACTATATCAATCAAAGTTTGCCCATAACTAATAATGCAATTTTTTTTGCCTTCTCTGATGATATGAGCCTTACCAATTTCAAAGTTATCAGGTATTATAGTTTTATCGCATTCTCTTATAGAAGACTTATTATATCTCATCACTGTAGGACCATTATATTTATAAGAAGCTATAAACATATCTCTAAAATCTTTTTCTGCTACAGGAGCCATTATTACTATGTTTGGAATAATGCTTAAAAAGGAAATATCATATACACCTTGATGAGTATCTCCGTCTTCAGGTACTAAACCAGCCCTATCAATCATAAACTTAACATTAGCATTCATTATACCAACATCATGTATAACTTGGTCATAAGCCCTTTGCAAGAATGTTGAATATAAATAAACATAAGGTATAAGTCCGCTCTCTGCAAGACCGACAGCAAATGTAACAGAATGCTGTTCTGCTATGCCAACATCAAAATATCTGTCTTTAAAAAGTTTAGCATATTCACTAAGCCCTGTTCCAGATTCCATTGCAGCAGTTATTGCAATGATTCTTTTATCTTCTTTTGCAATATCTACTACACATTCGCCTGCAAGATTAGAAAAAGTTTTTGATGACTTCTTTTTTAATTCTCCTGTTTCTATATCAAATGGAGCAATACCATGAAACTTTGTAGGGTTTTCTTCTGCTATAGTGTATCCCTTGCCTTTTATAGTATTTACTTGAACAATTCTAAGACCATGTATAGATTTTACTTTTTCAAATGTTTCTATAAGCTCTTCATAATTATGACCATCTACAGGACCAAAATATTTAAATCCAAGACCGCTAAATGCTATACCGGGTGCAACAAAACTTCTTATAGCCCCTTTACCTCTATCTATAAACTCGTTTGCAATATCTCCAAATGGAAGAGTTGAAACTAAATTTTTTAATTTGTATGATGCATCTTGAATGAGAGTGTCATTTAAAGTGGTATTTAGAAACTTTGAAATAGCTCCTATATTTTTGCCAATAGACATTTCATTATTGTTTAATATTATTATCATGTCTTTGTCTGTATGTGCTATATTATTCATAGCCTCTAAAGCCATTCCTCCTGTCATAGCACCATCGCCTATAATAGCTATCACCTCTCCGCTATATCCTAATATTTTTTTGGCACTTGCAACGCCATAAGAAAATGAAAGAGATGTTGAAGAATGCCCTGTTTCTTCTATATCATGTTCAGACTCTTCTCTTTTTGGGAATCCTGATAAGCCTTTATATTTTCTTAAAGTATTAAATCTATCCTTTCTTCCTGTGAGAATTTTATGCGTATAAGCCTGATGTCCAACATCAAAAATAAAAGCATCTCTTGGAGAATTAAACAAATAATGCAAAACTATAGTTAAATCAACTACACCCAAATTACTTCCTAAATGCCCGCCAGTCTCTGAAACACTTTTTATTAAAAACTCTCTTATCTCTGAAGCTAAAATTGGAAGCTCTTCTACACTAAGTTTTTTTAAATCATCTATAGAGTTAATGTTTTCTAAATACATACAGCCTCTTATAAAAAATACTATTAATATTATAATATACTGAATTTTTTTAAGTTTGTCAAAAATATTTTTTACTTTAGTTATTTGCAGGGCTTTGCCCAGCACCCCACTTCTTTTGCCGATAGGCACCTACTCGGTATTGGTATAAAAGAAGCAAAACAACTGCATTTTAATACAAATTTATACTAACTACATACACTATATTTAATATATATATTACCAACATGTAAATCTAAAGTAATTGCATTTTATTCAATTTTGCGGCGGTGAAAAGTTGAATAAAACAAAAACTTATATGGCAAAATATAGCTGTTTGTATATATTTATTATATGAGTATTACAATTTTTTTCAACAAATTATCTAATGCTAAAAGGATTAAGTAAATAACCGTTTCTAATATAATTAATAGGAGTTAATATTATATAAGAGATTAACATATTAAACATTGATATTATAAAAGAAAATATTAACAAAAGTGTGTAAGCATCAATACAATTATTTATAAATATTAAAACATTTTTTGGTATACCTACATTAAACAATATTTTAATAAGTATTAAAAAAGTGTTAATAATGAGAATGCAGGCAAATAATACAATAACTCCTTTCCATGCATGTGATATATCTGCAGGACTTAATTCCATATGCGAAGCTATTGATATTGAAAGATAAAGAAATATCCAAAAACTTAATTGCTTTAATGAAGAATTTATTAAAATATTATTTATTATATTTTTTGATATATAATAAATTGAATTAAATATATTAAAAAACTCATTATAAACAAAAGAAAAAACTCCGTATTTACTGCTGTAATTAATTTTTGGTATATTAAAAATATTCTCTTTAAGTTCCGGCTGTAAAACTATAAAAAGCAAATAAACAATAAAACTCCCAACTATAATTGGTGCTATGCCTATAAAAAAATTCCCAAGCTGCTGATACCAACTGCGTGAATCATAACTATGAAGAACGTAACCTATTGTATCAGATTTGGTGTTAAAAAGTTTTATATCATCTATTCTATGCCTAAATATTATACAAAACAAAGCATGAGAGATTTCATGTATGGGGGTTCCTATCCAGCCTGTTATATATAATTCTGCCTTGCTTCCTAAGGTCTTTGCAAATAATCTTCTTGTTGTATATGATATAAAATAAAGCAAAAATCCAAACACTATAACATTGCCGAATAATCTAATTAAATCTACTAAAGTTTTTGAGACTATTATAAACAAAAAATAAAATACATCTTTAATCATTGCTATGTTTATATCGGAAATAATAATGTTTATAGTGAAATAAAAATAAAGCTTATTATAACTAAAAATTATTTTATCAAATTTTTTTATTGTTCTTTTTCCCGCCTTCGCTGTGCGGACTTCGTCAAAGAACCAAAAAGTGCAAGTTTCTTTCTGTCATCCTGAAGAATAACTTTCAATGCCAAAGAAGTTGGGCTTAACCTACGGGTATGCTTCTAAGTAGGCAAAGCCCCAAATATTAAAAATAAAATACTGACTTTCTTTTGACAAAATATAGTTGTTTAATTATAAAATAAAAAAAAACATAAAAAAATTAATTATTTTGTTTGACTTTTATGTTTTTTTGAATATAATAACTACATATAGAAATATTAAAAGGAGTGAAAAATGTACTTATCGTATAACACCTGCTTAATTAATTTAACTTCAAATATTCATTTTCAACTTTCTAAATTCTATAAGTCTTTCAAACGTAAGTAATTCTAAATATATATCTTAATTAAAACAATAAAAAATTATAAAATATTATTAAAAAAATTAACTTAATACTATATTTAAAAGTTAACATATTATATCATTAATTTATAGTATTATAAGGTTATGACTGTATGCAAAGAGATAGTAAATATTTAATATTAGATGATAAACTTAATTCTATTGAGAAATATTTAATAGATTTAAGGCGAGACTTGCACAAACACCCAGAATTAGGTTTTGAGGAGTTTTATACATCTAAAAAGATTTCTTCTATATTAAAAAGTTTAAATATAAAACATAAAGCAAAAGTAGCACAAACCGGAATAGTAGCAGATATAGAAGGAGAAGATAAAAGTTTTACAGTGGCATTTAGAGCAGATATAGACGCTTTGCCTATGGAAGACTTAAAAAAATGTGAATACTCTTCAATAAATAAAGGCAAATGTCATTCTTGCGGACATGATGTTCATACTACAATATTAACAGGAATTGCAAAATATTTTTCTAAAATAAAGCCGCCATGCAATATAAGGCTAATATATCAACCTGCAGAAGAGACTATAGGTGGTGCTTTACCAATGATTAAAAAGAATGCATTAAAAAATGTTAATGTAATATATGGTCTTCATGTTAATCCAGAATTAAAAGTTGGAAGCATTGGTGTAAAATATGGAGCAATGTATGCTAGTTCAAATATGTTTGATGTAAAAGTGTATGGAAAATCTGCACATGGTGCAAAATCATACAATGGAATAGATAGCATATTAATAGCTAGTCATATACTAACTCAAATGCATAGCTACACTTCATCATTTACAGACGGAAGTATGAGGCTTCATGTTGGTTTGATGAATGGAGGAAGTGCAAGAAATATTGTTTCTGACTTTGCAAAAATGGAAGGCATTATAAGAATGCTTTGCGATGATAAAAAAAGAAAAGAGAGATTAACTGCGATAGAAAAAATTGTTCATAACACTGCTTCTTCTTTTAATGCTAAAGCAGAGTTTATAAATATGCCTTCGTATCCTGCTTTGATTAATCATAGCAATGCTGTAGATATAGTAAGAGAATCTGCTAACAATATAAAATTAAATATTGTAGAAGAAAATGCTAATATGACAACAGAAGATTTTAGCTATTATCTTCAAAACATAAGCGGTGCTTTTTTTAGTTTGGGTGTTGCAAACAAAAAGATAAACTACCCTATTCATAATAGTATGTTTGATATAGATGAAAGGGCTATTAATATAGGAGTAAAAATGCAGATAGCTAATGTTTATGAAAGTTATTTAAAAAAAGATTTATTTAAAAAAATAAAAAACAATTAATAAATAAAAAAGGAGAAAAATTATGTCATTATTCGAAGGAGCTGGTGTAGCTTTAATAACACCATTTACAAAAGACGGAGAAATTAATTATAAAAAACTTGCTGAACTTATAGAATATCAAATAGCAAATAAAACAGATGCCATAATAGCAGCAGGAACAACAGCAGAAAGTGCTACACTTACAAGGGAAGAGAGAATAGAAGTAATAAAATTCTGTATAGAAGTTACAAATAAAAGAACAATGCTCATAGCAGGTACAGGAACTAATGTCACCAAAACAGCAGTAGAACTCACACAAAAATCATGCGAATATGGTGCAGATGCTATAATGGCAGTAACACCATACTACAACAAAGGTAATGAAAGCGGGCTTATTGACTACTACACGCAAATAGCTAATGCATCAAAAGTGCCTGTTATAATGTATAATGTGCCTTCAAGAACAGGCGTAAAACTTCCGCTTAATGTTATTAAAAAATTATCTGAAATATCAAATATAGTTGCAATTAAAGAAGCAAGCGGAGATATGAGCTATACTGCTGATATTGCAAATATTGCTCCGAAATTAGATTTATATTCTGGAAATGATGATATGGTTACTCCTATACTTGCTTTGGGCGGTAAAGGTGTTATATCTGTTACAAGCAATATTATACCTAAAGAAAATCATGATATGGTAATGAACTTCCTTAATGGAAAAGTAGAAGAATCTATAAAAGCACAAATACATTATATAGATTTAGTAAGAGCTATGTTTATAGAGGTTAATCCTGTGCCTGTAAAAGAGGCTATGAATATAATGGGTTTTGATGTTGGACCTTGCCGTTCTCCTCTTGGACCTTTAAGTGAAAAAAATAGAGAACATGTAGCTCAAATAATAAACAAATATGGGATTAAAAAATGAATACAATTAAAATAATAATACATGGTGTTGGAACAATGGGAACTATATTAAAAGATATAGTTGAAAAAGATAATAGTTTAGAATTAAGCGGTTTTGCTGACAATCTCACTAATGAAAAAGGTGATGTAATAGTAGATTTCTCTCATTTTTCATTAATTGAGAATATGCTTGATTATGGCGTAAAAAACAATATACCTATTGTGATATGCACTACAGGTTATGATGATAAAATATTAGAAAAGATAAATGAAGCATCAAAAAAAATTCCTATAGTGCTTGCTTCAAACACTTCAATAGGTGTTACATTAATGAATGAGATAGTATCAAAAGTTGCAAGTGTATTGAATGATTTTGATATAGAGATAATAGAAACTCATCACAATAAAAAGATAGATTCTCCAAGCGGTACGGCTAAAACTTTATATAATACTATTAACAACACATTAAATAATGAGATGCATTTAGTTAATGGCAGAAGCGGTACTCACAAAAGAGAAAAGAAGGAAATAGGCATGCATTCATTGAGAGGCGGAAGTGTGGTTGGAGAGCATAGCGTTATATTTTATGGAGATGATGAGGCTATTGAGATTACTCACAAGGCTATGTCAAAAAAGATATTTGCTCATGGCTCTATTAAAGCTGCTAAATTCCTCGTTGGTAAATCTCCTAAACTTTACAGTATGAAAGAGGTATTATCTTAATTTTTAATAATAAAGTTATGGGCATTATAATAAAACTTATATATGCTCATAACTTTTTCATAATAAATTTACTAATAAAAAATAAAAACCAATCATTTTTCTCTTGACAAAATATAAAAATAAATTATAATTCTTCTTAAAGAAATGAAAATAATATTTCTTTATGTATTAGGATTGCAAAATGAAAAACAAATTAATCAATCTTTTTTCTTATTCATCTATCCTCTTTTTGAGGTGATTCTTAATTTCTTTTATTTCATTAATTTAAAATAATCAAAAACAAAAAACAGCAAATATAGTATAATAGTTTCTCTATTATGCATTATATTATACATTTTATACTTTTATTAACTATTTAAGGAGATTCCTATATGAAAATCGTAAATTCTTGGAATGATTTTGACCCATTAAAACATGTTATAGTAGGCAGAGCTGATAATTGCTGTATAGCACCATCAGAACCAGCTTCAAAAGCTAAAGTACCATTAAACAGCCCAATGAGAGGTATGACAGGACCAAGACCATTGGATACCGTAGAAAAAGCAAATGCTCAGTTAGATAATCTTTGTAAAATATTAGAGCAGCATGGTGTAAAAGTGGACAGACCTACCCCGCTTCAATGGAACCAAGCTGTTATAACACCTCATTTTATGACTGGAAGTATGTTTGGCTGTATGCCTCCAAGAGATGTACTTTTAACTATTGGTAATGAAATAATTGCAGCTCCTATGTCTTTTAGATCAAGATATTTTGAGTATTTGGCTTATTCACCTATACTTAGAAAATATTTTTATGAGGACCCTGATTTTAAATGGATATCTGCTCCGCGTCCGGAACTTGGAGATGCAAGCTATGATATGCATTATTTTGACGGAGATGTTACTGAAGAAGTTTTGCTTGAAAGAACTGCTAAGCTTCACATGGTTACAACAGAACATGAAATACTTTTTGATGCTGCTGATGTTATGAGAGTTGGTAAAGATTTATTCTGTCAGCATGGTTTAACTACAAACAGAAAAGCTATGGAATGGTTAAGAAGACAATATCCGGACTTCAGAGTGCATGCTGTAAACTTCCCTGGAGACCCTTACCCAATACATATTGATGCTACTTTTGTACCTTTAAGACCAGGTTTAATAATCAACAACCCTACAAGAAAACTTCCTACAGAGCAAAGAAAAATATTTGAAGCTAATGGATGGGAGATTGTTGATGCGGCTAAACCTGCTCATGAAACTCCTCCGCCTCTTTGTTATTCAAGTGTATGGCTTTCTATGAACTGTTTGGTATTAGACCATAAAACAGTATTAGTTGAAGCAAGTGAAGTTTATCAAATGGAGCAGATGGATAAATTGGGAATGAATGTTATACCTGTGCCGTTTAGAGATGCTTATCCATTTGGCGGCGGTTTGCACTGTGCTACTGCTGATGTTTACAGAGAGGGTTCTTGTGAAGACTATTTCCCTAAACAAGTAGATGACCCTACTTTAGTTACTTACAAAAAGTGGTAATTTGTATATAGATTGTGTTTTTTATATATGGAGGCGGGCAAAACTCGTCTCCATTTTATATATAAATTATAATTGTTTAAAAACTAAATTAATAAATATTTATATTGTTTTTAATTTAATATTTAGTATGTAAGATATAATTAGTATTATTTTATATAATTTCTTAGATATAAAATTTAACTACTTGTGTTTTTTGCAACTTTTTGCCACGGGAAAAAGTTGAATAAAATAAAAAACTTATATAACAAAATTTTTAAGTTTTGAGTAGACTAGCCCCCGGTTCTTTTGCCAATAGGCACCTACTCGCTGCAACCGAATGTAGTGCCTGCGGTATTGGTATAAAAGAACTGCATTGTGGAAAGTATAGTCAAAAAATATATTGTATTATTAATGTATATACAATTCTTTTTTTAATAATTATATTTTTAATCAATTATTTAATCATAAACCTCTTTGTTATTATAACAATCTGTTTTCTTAATGTTTGTGTTATAATATATTATAGAAAGTAAACTCATTAATATAATCTGAGCTACAGGCATTGCAAGCCACACACCATTAAGCTTAAAAAATATAGGAAGAATCATTATACATAATGGGCTTACAAATAAAGGGTCTATATAAGTTAAAAAGCCTGCATATTTACTCTCCCCAGAAGAGTAAAAATAAGCAGTACCAATTCTTACCATAGGCTGAAGTATAAAAGATATAGCTATTATAGGCATAGCAATGCTTACAATGTTATTGGTCTCTATAGAAGCACCAAACATTATACCTAATTTATTTTTAAACAAAAGAACTACTATTATTAATATAGAACCTAACACAGAAGAAAATAATATTCCTTTTTTTAATACTTTTCTCATAAGCTCTTCTCTCTTAGCACCCTTAAAAAAACTAATCATAGGCTGACAGCCTTCTGCAATACCTTCAAATAAATATATTATGGAGCCGTAAATATAATTAATTACAGAATATGCACTAGTTCCAATATATCCTCCATATTTTATGCATTGTAAATTATTGAATATTACTATTAAAGAAGGAGCCATTACCAAACCAAATGGAGATAACCCTATTTGAATAGCCCTTTTAGTCATAGATAAATCAAAATCTGATAACTTTATTTTTGTTCTATATTTCTTTCTAATAAATAAATAATATATGGCAATAACAGAAACTATTGCCTGTGCTATAATTGTAGCCAATGCTGCTCCAAAAGTTCCTAATCTTAAAACCATTAAAAACACATAGTCTAATATAATGTTAGTTATAAGCCCTATACCCATGAAACTCATAGCATGTATAGTTTTACCAGAATTTCTTATTATAGGCATGCTTCCGGCAGATATAAGTTGAAATGTACCGCCTAATATAATAGTTGTAATATAACTATTAGCCTGTTCAAATATTATATCTCTCGCACCAAGCTGATAAATTAATTTGTCTTTTATTAAAAGAAGCAGTAGAGTTAATATAATGCTTGCAATTATTAAAGTGATAAATGTATTAATTTTTGCCTTATTAAACTTCTCTATATTCCCAGCTCCAAGATATGTGGACATTATAACGGAGCCGCCCATTCCAAGCATAGCAGCTGTAGCAAATAAAACCGTTCCTATAGGATAAACCAAATTAATTGCAGTAAGTCCATTATCTCCCATAGAATTACCAACAAAAAAACCATCAACTACTATATAAAGCCCTCCAAGCATAGTTGATACTATAGAAGGAAGCACATATTTAAAAAAAGATTTTTCCATCTCTTCTACTCTATTTATCATCAAAGCTCCTTAAAACATGTTATAAAACAAATTTAAATATAGTCCGATAGTAGACTATTATATTCATTTAAAAATTATTGTCAACACTAAAAAACAAATTAAATAATTTTTTATATAAATAATCTATATACAAACAAATATTTTTATATTGCAAAAAAGTTAACATAATTTATAATTTATACTAATTATTTTTAAGGGAAAATAAATGCCAATAAGACTTGCTGCCTCTGAAGATACAAAACAAATACTAGAAATATACTCAAATTATATTGATACAAACATCACATTTGAATATTCACTGCCTAGCATAGAAGAGTTTGAAAAAAGAATAAAGAATATAATTGAAGTTTATCCCTATTTAGTATATGAAGAAGATGAAAAAATATTAGGATACGCATACGCTCATAGTTTTATTATATAATATTATTACGGATTGTCAAAATTTTGCATTTATATACAGAATAAACTCAATGTGTTAATCTAATAAATATAAATTATAAATAACAATGTACTTTTCTGCAGTGACGGAGATTTGGAGCCCTTGCTGTATATACGCTTTTGGTATCTTTTGTTTTTATAATAAAAATTATTAAAATTTGTTGCACAGGAGCCAGACATATTGCAGTTAGGAATTCCTTAATTTCTTAAAGTATAGCATAGGTGTATCATAATT
>NZ_CAKVGN010000087.1 GCF_934747485.1 uncultured Brachyspira sp.
AATTATGATACACCTATGCTATACTTTAAGAAATTAAGGAATTCCTAACTGCAATATGTCTGGCTCCTGTGCATACAAAAGTATTCTAATTTTGTTCAATAAACTCTATTAATAAAAACTTTTCTGAGAAATCATATAATTGCGAGGTGCACTATGCAGCTTAATAATAAAGTTTTAAAAGAAAACTCTAGTAAAAAAATATTTATAAACTATACAATTTTAAGTATGCTCGGAATGCTTACAGAAAGCTCAGCTGTATTTATAGACGGTTTATTTGTAGCTCATTTTATATCATCAGAAGCATTTTCTGCAATAGGAATTGTTTGGCCAATAACAGCATTATCATTTGCATTATACGTTATGCTTACATTAGGCTCTATTGCTATAGCTGGTAAATGCATTGGCGAAAATAATATGAGGCGTGCGAGTTTAATATTTACCCAAACTTTAATAACTGTTTTAGCTCTCACAACTCCTGTATTAATATTAATTTATATATTTAGAGAAACATTGCTTCCATTATTTGGAGCTCATGGAAATATATATAATTTTTCATTAGAGTATATTAATGGTGTTATTATATCTGTATTTTTCTGGGGAATGGCTTATGTATTCAGTCAATTTATAAGGCTTAATGGTTCTCCAAAGTTTGCTTCTTTCATGTTTATCAGTTCATCTTTAGTAAACATAATATTGGATATGTTGTTTATTGCAATATTAAAATTGGGTATTTCTGGTGCTGCTTGGGCTACAGCTTTTTCCTATATTATTTCATTTATTATAGGATTATCATATTTTTTGAATTCTAAATGCAAAATAAAAATCATAAAAGTATATGGAGGCTGGAATTATATATTCAAAGCTATATTAAATTGTTTTTCAGAGTTTTTAAGCAATATCTCTTCTGGAATAATACCATGGCTATTTAATATAACAGCATATAAAATATTAGGAAACAATGGGATACTAATTTACTCTGCTGCAAATTATATAATCACATTTTTTATAATGATAGCAAGCGATATAGGAGAGATTTTGTCTTCTTTAATAAGCGTTTCGTACGGAGCTAAAAATAAAAACAAAATGAAAGATTTTCTAAAAATGGGAATAATATTTGTTTCATCGATATCAATATCAGCTTCTTTTATACTAATTATAAATCCAAGTATATTAGTTAATGCTTTATTAAAAAATACAGATTCAAAAACTACTGAATATGCTATGTTTTTTGTGAGGGCATCTATACCGATATTTATATGCGTTGGAATAAATATAATAATGAGTGCCTATTATACTTCTGTTCAAAAAGCTTTAGCATCTGCTTTGATTGCCGCTTTAAGAACTTTAATTTTGCCTATTTTGTTGGTGCTTGTTTTGCCCAATATATTTGGATTTTTAGGGCTTGTTTTGGTTCTTCCTATAAGCGAGATTATAACATTAATAGTTTCAATAGCTTTATACAAAAATAGAAGCATTGATGTTTTAGTTTAAGTGTTTTTTAGTTTATGTTAAGATAATTTGTTTAAGGGTATATTAATTTTTTATATACCCTTATTTAAAAATACTTACACTATCATTAATAATTCTCTTATCACCTTGCAAGCTGTTATAGTTGATACTTTGCTATGGTCATAATCGGGTGAAAGTTCATTAACATCTAATCCTACTATATTTAAGCCTCTCATATCAAGTATAGCTTTTTGCAATTCTTTATACGTTAATCCTCCAGGTTCTGGAGTGCCTGTTCCAGAGAAAATAGAAGGGTCTAACACATCAAGGTCTATAGTGATATACACAGGTTTGTCTTTTATTTTTTCTTTTACTTCAAGCACAGTATTTGCTGAAAACTTTTCCAACACAGTATGCTTATTTGCAAAGTCATGTTCTTCTTTAGTCATAGACCTTATACCAAATTGATATAATTCTTTTGACTTCATAATTTGGTAGCATCTTTGCATAACGCATGCATGACTTAATTCTTCTCCTAAATAATCATTTCTTAAATCAGCATGAGCATCAAATTGTATAAGCACCAAATCATTATATTTTTCTAATACAGCCTTAAATGCAGGCAATGTTACAAGATGTTCCCCGCCTATCATAAATGGTATTTTATTATTATCAATGATTTCTTTGACTTTTTTGTATATTATATCAAGTGCTTTTTCTCTATTTCCCATTGGAAGCTCTAAGTCTCCATAATCAAAAACTTTCAAATCTTCCAAATCTTTATCCTGATACGGAGAATAAGTTTCTATTCCGAAAGATTCCTGCCTTATAGCTTGAGGAGCAAATCTTGTACCGGGTCTGTAGCTTACCGTACCGTCATAGGGAGCACCAAATAAAACTATGCTGCTTTCTTCAAAATTAGAATCTAATGCCATAAATATATTAGGCTGATTATTCATGATGAGATTCCTCTAATAATTTTTTTACATAGGTAGGCAAAGCAAAACAGCCTTTATGTATATCCAAATTATAATATTTAGTATCTAAATTATGAGCAAGCCATTTTTCTTCCTTTTCTTTATTAAAGTCTTTTATAGGGTCTATAGTTTTTGAAGCAAATCCAAAAAGCCAGTGTCCGCTTGGGTATGTTGGTATATGAACCTGATAAACTTTAGCTATATTAAAAGTGTCATATATGTTTCTATGAGCTCTTTGCATATTATAGGCATAATCGCTGTAATAAGGACATTCATGCTGATTTACTAATATTCCGTCTTTACTTAATGCTTTATGACAATTGCCGTAAAACTCTTTTGTAAATAATCCTTCTCCCGGTCCGAATGGGTCTGTTGAATCTACTATTATTAAATCATATTCTCCTTCTTTTGCATCTCTTACAAATTTAAGTCCGTCCTGAAAATATAATGTAACTCTTTTATCGCTTAATCCTGAAGTTGTTGTAGGGAAATATTTTTTGCATGTTTCTACAACCTGTTCATCTATTTCTACCATATGTATTTTTTCTATAGTTTTATAGCGTGTTAATTCTCTAACAGTGCCTCCGTCGCCGCCGCCTATAACTAATACATTTTTAATATTACTGTTGCTTGCCATAGGTATATGCACTATCATATCATGATAAATAAACTCATCTTTTTCAGTTACCATTATTAAACCGTCTAATGTAAAAAACTTTCCAAACTCTTTTGATTCAAATACATCTATTCTCTGAAAGTTAGTTTGTGCAGAATATAATTGCTTTTCTACCTTTATTGAAAATTTTACTTCTTCAGTATGATTTTCTGTGTACCAAAGATCCATTTTATTATTCCTCCATTATTTGTATATTATTTAATTCTATATCTTCTGTGCCTTGCATTACACAGCCTTTTTCTTTTGCATATTTTATATAAGTGATTATCTCTTCTGTAATTTCTTCACCGGGTGCTATTATAGGTATGCCCGGAGGATATGCCATAACAAATTCAGCCGAAGTTTTTCCTGCTGATTTATCCAATAACATAGAATGCTTATTGCTATAAAAAGCTTTTTGAGGACTGTATTTTACTATTGGATTAATATATTCATGGTCAAATAAATGAGTATAGTCTTTTTTATATTTTCTTTTTAATTCTGCTAAAGCTGCAATTAAACGCTCTAATTCAAAATTCCTATCACCAACAGATATTATAGCTAAAATGTTTCCTATATCTCCAAACTCTATTTGTATGTTATATTCATCTCTAAGCTTATCATATACCTCTATTCCAGCGAGTCCTATTTTTCTGGTATGTATGCATAGCTTAGTATTATCAAAAGCATATACATCATTATTATTTACTATCTCCTCTCCAAAAGCATAATAATCGCCTATTTTATTTATCTCTCTTCTTGCATAATCAGCCATATTAACAACTGTTTTAAAAATTTCTTTTCCATTAATAGCTAATTCGCTTCTTGCTATATCCAAACTGCTCATAAGTATATAACTTGGGCTTGTAGTCATAGTGAGATTGATTATTTGCCTTACATGATTTCCATTTACATTATCATTTATTAAAAGTACAGATGACTGAGTGAGAGAGCCTCCTGTTTTATGAAGACTTACACAGCTCATATCGGCTCCTGCCTCCATAGCAGTTATAGGAAGATTTTCCCCAAAATAAAAATGTGTCCCATGTGCTTCATCTGCCAAAACCATCATGCCTTTTTCATGTGCTAATTTTACTATTTTCTTCAAATCAGAACATATTCCATAATAGGTGGGGTTGTTAACAAATATAGCCTTAGCATCAGAATGTTTCTCTATTGCTTTTTTTATATCATCTACACTCATTCCAAGAGATATACCTAATTCTTTATTGACTCCCGGATTTACATATATAGGTATAGCCCCACACAATACTAAAGCGTTTATAGCACTTTTATGAACATTTCGAGGAAGTATGATTTTATCTCCATGCTTACACGCAGTAAATATCATAGCCTGTACAGCAGAAGTAGTGCCTCCAACCATTAAAAAAGATTCCTTAGCCTTAAATGCTTCAGCCATTAACTCTTGAGCTTCTTTTATTATTCCTATAGGGTGAGTTGCATTATCTAAGGGCTTTGATGAATTATAATCTATATGTACGCATTTCTCACCTAAAATATTGGCAAGAACTTTTGTGCTTTTTCCCTGTTTGTGTCCCGGAACATCAAAACTCACTATGCGTTTTTTTCTGTATTTATTTAATGCATCAACAATAGGTGTTTTTTTCTGATTATTCATTGTCATATATATTTGTTCCTGAGTATATTTCTATCATTTCCTCTCGAAGATCATTCGATATTTTTAATCTCTCTTTTGGAGTAAATTCATTAACATCTTTTCCAAATAAATAATTGCTTAAATTTAATTCTTTAATTATCATCATAGTATGGAAAATATTTGAACCATATATATTAACATCATGAGCATCATATTTCTCTTGTATCTCTTCGCTTATATAATCTTGTATGCTTGTTATTTTGTGGTCTATAAAACACTTCTTGCCGTCTACTGTTCTTGTAAAACCTCTTACTCTGTAGTCTATAGATATTATATCAGAATCAAAACATTGAATAAGATAATTAAGAGTTTTAAGCGGAGATATTTTTCCGCAAGTAGACACATCAATATCAACTCTAAATGATGATATGCTTTTGTTAGGGTGATATTCAGGGTAGGTATGAACGGTGATATGGCTTTTATCCAAATGTGCACATACTGTTTCTTTTTCTACAAATGCAATATTTCCTTTGTTGCATGTTTCATCTAACAAAGTATCTTTTAGAGGTTCTTCCGAAATAAGTATAGTTACACTTGCACCTTGAGGGTCATAGTCTTGTTTTGATATGTTTAGAATATGAGCCCCTATTAAATTGGTTACATTGCATAAAATTTCTGTAAGTCTTTTAGAATTATATTGCTCATCAATATAATCTATATACTTCATTTGTTCTGGTTCTGTTTTAGCATAGCATACATCATAGATATTGAAGCTTAAACTTTTTGTGAGATTATTAAACCCATATAGTTTAATTTTGTCTGGCATAAAAATCCTCCTAACAATATTGTATAGAAGGAAATCTTAGATAAAAAAATACAATTATTTTTCTAACATAAGTTTCCTTACATAAAGATAAATAATTGTACTTGATTAGATCTTAACTATTTATGAATATTAGTTTATTTGAGCCTATACAGTAATTTCTACTTTTACTGCTCATGTTGATCATTCACAAGTACGTTTATACCTTATAAATAAATTAACACGATTGAATCGCAAATCGGCTTTTGACCCGGCTGTCCGTATGGCCTCTTTTCCCCTTTTTACAGGTTAAGGTCAAAATATTTTTACCAAAATGGATGCAATAGGAATCAAATAAACCACTCGATTTTCTATTACGAGTAGGAATTATATATTTTTTTGATTTTTGTGCAATAGTTTTTTAATAGTTTTTGTATATTTTTGACAAGAAAATTTATGAATTATGTAAACAAGTATTTATATTGTTTTTAAGGGCTAAATATTATTTATAATTTCTTAATCAATTATCTAAGCTAACAAAACAATATTGTATTTAATTAATTTATAGATATAATAACATCATACTAAATATTTATGGAATATTAGGAAATGTCAGAAATAACTATTAAAATTGATGATAAATTAAAAAATGAAGCTGATAAACTTTTTAATGATCTTGGCTTGGATTTTAATACTGCTATCAATATATTTTTGGTAACTTCTATAAATACTCAATCTATTCCATTTAAAATAAAAAAAACTAAACAATTAAATAATAATAGTGATAATTTCTACAATGAAGAAAATATAAGATTTTTAAAAGAGGGGTATTTGGAATTAAAATCTGGATTAGGTCATAAAAGAGAGTTATTAAATGAAAACAAGAAATAATAATAAAGATACTAAAGAAATAAATAATCCTATAGGAGGAGATTTCTTTGATTATATTAAAGAAGAAAATATTTTAGAGGAATGTTTATCCTTATCATCTAAAGAATTAATAGTTTATCAATTAAAAGAGATAATGGAATAAGAACATATTTCAAAATCTGATTTAGCATTAAAAATGAATACAAGCAGAGCAGCAATATACAGACTTTTAGATGAAAATAACAATTCTATAACATTAGATACTTTAGAAAAAGCTGCAAAATTTCTTAATAAAAAATTGATTATAAAATTTGTATGATTAGTATTTGACTTGTTTGTCAATAATTTTTTAAATAAAAAAACCTGCTGAATAAAAAAATCAGCAGGCGTAAGAATCGATTCTTTATTATTTATCTCATCATCGAGATATTGATCAGCATTTCATCTCATCATCGAGGTATTGGTCTGTATTTCATCTCATCATCGAGATATTGATCAGTATTTCATAGTCAAAATTACCATTAATTTGATCTTATTTCACTTTTTCTGATATCAATTAAGCCATTAATAAAATTCCAAAAGAGATTCTCTATTTCTGAGGAATTTCTTTTAATAAAGGACTTAACTTTATCAAAAATTGAGCAGAAAAATTTTTTCATTTTTCCTCCTTATGAAATTTTAAAATAAATTTAAATAATAATTATACCTCCTATTAAGAATTTGAATGATCATTCCGATAGTTATGATAGCATATAAAAAATATTTGTCAAGCTATAAATTTATAAAAAATATAAAAACCTGACCTACATTAACAAACATAAGCCAAGTTTTTAATTATTATTTTCAGAGACTAGCCCCCACACCCTCACTTCTTTTGCGACCAAAGGAAGTGCCTGCGGCGTGTCCCAAAGAAGCAAAAGGACTGCATTTAACGAAATCTACCTTTAGGTGTACGTTAAATTTTAGATATTATATTACATTGAAGATATATTGTGAAAATATAAAGTTGTAGTATTTGCACTTTTTGCAACTTTGACGAAGTCCGCACCGCGAGCTGCGGGAAAAAGTTGATAGAGTATGAGCAAAAATATATCAATTGATAAAATATAGTTATTTAGGTATATATTAATTAAAATAAAAAACTTGACTTACATCAACAAACATAAGTCAAGTTTTTAATTATAAAATATTATTAAAAATTATAAAGAAGCCAAAACTTCCTCTATACCTTTTAGTTTATCTTCAAACTCTTTTTTCTTTCTGTTTTCTGTGTCAATAGCTTCCTGCTTAGCTTTGCTCATAAAGTTTTCATTAGAAAGTTTTTTGTTTACAGATTCCAAATCTTTTTTGTAGGCTGCTGCTTCTTTTTCTAATCTCTTCTTCTCTGCTTCTAAATCTATTATGCTAACAAGATTAACATTGATTTCGCCGCCTTCAAATACTTTAACAAATGAACCTTTATTTCTTTCACTATCTTTTGAAGAGACTATATTCAATGACTCTGTAAGTGAAAGTGCTGATATAATGTCCTTATAGCTTTCTGCAGTATTTTTGAAATAATCTGAACTGTAGCGAATTATTACATCAAGTTTTTTGTTTGGAGGTAAATTAAATGATGAACGTGAATTTCTTATTCCAGACACTATATCTTGAATTAAGTTAAAATCTTTTTCTATGTCTTCAAATATGTATTTATTATTAGCTTTTGGATACTCTCTAATCATCAATGCTTTTGAACCAATATTATGCTTTGGTAAATTAGAATAAATCTCTTCTGTAATGAACGGCATAAATGGGTGAATCATAGCCATTGATTCTTCAAGTACATATAACAATACTGCAATAGTTTTTTCTTTTTTGCTTTCATCTTTCAAATCAAATTTACTTATTTCTATGTACCAATCACAAAACTCATTCCAATAGAATTTATAAATTGTCTGAGAAGCTTCATCAAATCTATACTCTTTTAATTTCTGAGTAGTTGATTCAATAGCTTTTTGAAGTCTTGATAATATCCATTTGTCTTTATTTTCGAGAGTGCAGCTGTCTAAATCTTTTATATCAGCATTATCTTCAATGTTACCAAAAATATATTTAGCACTATTGTAAATTTTATTAGCAAACTTTCCTCCCATTTTGAAAAGTTCTCTGTCAAGCCAAATATCCTGTCCGCCTAATGAAGTTATAAATGATAAAGTAAATCTAAATGCATCAGCTCCATGCTCATCAATAATTTCTATAGGGTCAATGCCGTTTCCTAAGCTCTTAGACATTTTCCTTCCGATTTTATCTCTTATAAGACCATTAAGATAAACATCTTTGAAAGGTACATCATTCATAAAATGAGTTCCTGCCATAATCATTCTTGCAACCCAGAAGAATAATATATCATAACCTGTAACAAGTGCAGTAGTAGGATAAAAATATTTTAATTCTTCATTAACTTGAGGCCAGCCGAAAGTAGAAAAAGGCCATAACCAAGAAGAAAACCAAGTATCAAGTACATCTTCATCTTGATGAATGTTTTTAGATTTACATTTACTGCATTCTGTAATATCAGTTTTTGAAACCATCATCTCTCCGCAGTCATCGCAGTACCAAACAGGAATCCTATGTCCCCACCATAATTGTCTGCTTATACACCAATCTCTAATATCAGTCATCCAGTGATTATAAGTGTTAATCCATCTTTCAGGATATATTTTTGTATTACCGTCATTAACAGCCTTGTAAGCTTTTTCTGCTAAAGGCTTCATTTTTACAAACCATTGGTCGCTGTAATAAGGCTCTACAACATTATGACATCTATAACAGTGTCCTACTTGGTGTTTGATATTATCTTTTCCAACGAATGCTCCAATAGCTTCAAGCTCTTTTATAATTAAATCTCTTGCCTCTTTTACAGTTTTTCCTTGATAATTAGCAGGAGTGTTTTCGTTAAATGTACCGTCTGCATTAAGTATATTTATTATTTCTAAATTATGTCTTTGGGCTATAGCAAAGTCATTAGGGTCATGTGCCGGAGTGATTTTTAAAGCTCCTGTACCAAACTCTTTATCAACATAAGTGTCTTTTAATAATCTTAATTTTCTGCCAACTATAGGAAGTATTAAAACGTCTTGTTCTGTAAGATGAGCGTATCTTTCATCATCTGGGTGAACAGCAATAGCAACGTCTGCCAAAATTGTTTCAGGTCTTGTAGTGGCTATTTCGATATATTCATCTTTTCCTTCAATTTTGTATTTAACATGATATAAGGCACCAGCAACTTCTTCGTGCTCAACTTCATCATTAGCCAAAGCAGTGCCGCAGCTTGGACAATAGTTAATAAGATATTTTCCTCTATATATTAAACCCTGATTATAAAGCTCAACAAATACCTCTCTAACAGCATTACTAAGTCCTTCGTCAAGAGTAAATCTCTCTCTCTCCCAATCGCATGAACAGCCTATTTTCTCTAACTGCTTTACTATTATAGAATGATGTTCATTAGCTACTTCCCAAGTTTTTTTAACAAAAGCCTCTCTTCCTAAATCATGCTTATTTTTGCCTTCAGCTTTTAATCTTCTTTCAACAACATTTTGTGTAGCAATACCCGCATGGTCAGTACCCGGCATCCATAAAGTGCATTTTCCAAGCATTCTATGGAATCTTATAAGTATATCCTGAAGTGTGTTATTGAGACCATGTCCCATATGAAGTACGCCTGTAACATTTGGAGGAGGTATGACTATAGAATATGGTTCTTTATTTTTATCCATAACTGCATGAAAAAATCCGCTTTCCTTCCAGAAATTATATAATTTGTCTTCAATGTTCTTAGGGGTATATGGCCCTTCTAAAGTATGTTTCATATTCTTTTCCTCCAATGAATTAATATAATAATCTTCAAAATTAATACAATATTTTATACTATATAGAATATTTTTCAATTATTAATTTTTATGTATTATGCACAGGAGCCAGACATATTGCAGTTAGGAATTCCTTAATTTCTTAAAGTATAGCATAGGTGTATCATAATTTA
>NZ_CAKVGN010000088.1 GCF_934747485.1 uncultured Brachyspira sp.
TTTAAATTATGATACGCCTATGATATACTTTAAGAAATTAAGGAATTCCTAACTGCAATATGTTTGGAACCTGTGCATAAAAATAAACTTACTTCCATTCCTATTTTGTTTTCCATTTTTTTATAAGAATATAATTGTCTTGATCTCAAATACTCATATTTAAATGCAAAAATTATTCTATAAACTTCAAATCCAACACCAACAGATATATGAGGATAAAATTTACTATAACTATCAATTATTGTATAACCATCTCCTTTCTTTTTTCTGCTTACTGTATTTATTTCATCATAATTTGCTGCCACATATATACCTGTTATAAAACTTATTTCACCCCATATAGGAAGTCTAAAATCCGTACCAAAATAAACATTAAAAAGATTAACAAAATTTGACTTTTTAAATCCTGTAATAGCAAAAGCAGTTCCTCCGTAAAATGTAAACCAACCAAAATTATAATGTGCAGAAAAATGCATCTGTTCAAAACCGCTATCTCTAAACTCTTCTATTTCTTTATTGTATAGAGTTTCATCTCCAAGTATATCTCCAGAAATATGTGCACATATATGTCTTAAAGGGCTAAATCTAAATCTTAAAGTGTCATCGTATATATAGTCAAAAAAAGTTTCTACCTGCATATAAGTACCATACATCAAACTTTGTCCATAATATTGACTACTACCGCTTTTATATTTAGATAAAAAGAAATGCGTTAAAAATCCAACACCAATTTTAAATCTATGTATATCCAAATATTTAAATGATATAGGTGTTACTTCTGTTGCAAGAGTTGGCTGATAAAAAAAATCAATATCATCAAATTTAAAATTAGGGTTTCTGTACATTTCACTTATATTAAAAATTGTTCCAAGCAAAAAACTACTATTATAAGCATTTGGGTCAACCCAAGAAGAAAAAAATCTATCAGTTTCATAATTTTTAAAAGGATTATAATGCCATTTTAATTTTATATTTGCTTCATATGTGTCCATTTTAAATTTTATTGAATTGGTTTCTTGTGTATATATATTCATGCTAAAAATAAATATTATTAGAATAGTATATTTCATAAAACATCTCCTGATAACTTGAACATTGTTCATTTTAATGTATAAAATATTTTTGTCAATAGAATATAATAAAAAGCTTTAAATTTTTATATTATAATATATAATTAATGTATGAAAATATTAGGTTAATAATATTATATGAGATTGTTATTAAGAACATTTATTATATTTTTGGTGTTTTTTGTATACCAAACTTATGCATTAGAATATAGTTTTTATCCTAAGGAATATGTAAAATTTAATAGAAGTTATGTTGATATAGATGATATTAATTATATAGAGTATTCTCAAAGTTTAAAAATATTGGATTTCCCTATGACTAGCAGGGCTGTGTGGTTTAATAAAATACCAGTATTAGATATAGTTTTTGAATTGTATAGTTTACTTGTATATTCTCCAAATGTAAATACTAAAGTTTATTATTTAGCTTTTTATAGAACTTTAAAAGAGATAGAAGTTTTTGTTAGTAAAAATAGAAAAATCTCTGTATTTTATCAATATTCAAGCACTATGCAAAATTATTATGATAATATGATTAGAAATCTTTCCATATCATATAACAAACTTAATTTTGACACTCATATGTATATTGGCTTTAATTTTTATATTTCCTAACAATTTCAATTTTCTAAGCAGTTAATTATTTTATTTTTTCTTTTAAAATATTTGCAATTATAATTATTTATGATATATTATTAGTATTAAAGTTTTTAAATAAAGGTTATAGGTGTCTGATTTACAAGTATATAAAATAATATCTTTAGATGGTCCTTCGGGTGCTGGTAAAAGTACAGTAGCTAAGTTAGTAGCTAAAAAGTTAGGATATAAATATTTAGATACTGGTGCTATGTATAGGGCTGTAACCTTATTTTTTTTAAATAAAAATGTTAATATACAAAATGATAATGAGATCATATCTGCTATCAGCGATTTAAAAATTAGTTTTGACAATAATAACAAAATATACTTAAATGATATAGATGTTAGTGAAGAGATAAGAAGTATAAAAGTTGTTAATATGGTTTCTAAAGTATCTTCTATTAGTGCAGTTAGAAAAAGTATGGTTTCCTTACAGAGAGCTATTGCTGAAAATGATAATTATGTAGTAGACGGCAGAGATATAGGAAGTGTTGTTTTTCCTTTTACAAAATATAAGTTTTATATAGATGCTTCTGTTGAAATTAGGGCTAAAAGAAGATATGAAGAAGAAATACAAAAGGGCAAAAATATAACTTTTGAAGAAGTGTTTGACAGCATAAAAAAAAGAGATGAGTTTGACTCTAATAGGGAAGATAGTCCCCTAGTGGTACCTAAAGATGCTATTATTATAGATACTACAAATATGACTATAGATGAAGTTGTACAAAAAATCACAGATGTGGTTTTTAATAAAAAATCTAATTAGTAATTAGATATTAAACCTGATTTTAAGTTCAGGAGGGAGAGGGACAATGAAAGATAATAATTTATCAGAACAAAAAAATGAATTTCTTAAAGCATTAGAGGAGAGTGACAATAAAACGCACTTTAAGCTTGGAAGTGTTGTTAAAGGAAAAATAGTTCAATTTGATGACACCGATGTTTTTATAGATTTCGATTTTAAAGTTGAAGGTAAAATAGATAGAAATGAATTTGATAAAGAGCCTGTTAAGGGGGAGGAGATTGAGGCTGTAATAAAGGGACAAGATAATAATAAGGGTTATGTTATTTTATCTAAGAGAGAGATTGATAAGAGAAAGGCTCAAGATTTAATAGAAGATGCTGTAAAGAATGCTACTCCTATTAATGGGGTTGTTAAAGAGGCTATTAAGGGCGGATTTACTGTTTCTATAATGGGGCATAATGCTTTTTGTCCTTTTTCTCAAATTGATATTTCTAGGGGGATTAAAGAGGCTGATTATATAGGTAAAGAGTTTCAATTTAAGATTATTGACAGAAAGGGAAATAAAGATATTGTTGTTTCTAGAAGAGTTTTACAAGAAGAGACTCAAAATAAAGTAATAGAAGAATATTTATCAAATTTGAAAGAAGGCGATGTAGTAGAAGGAAAAGTTAAAAACATAGAGAAATTCGGTGCTTTTATACAATTAACAGAAGGTTTAGATGGTTTCCTTGCTATACCAAATATGTCTTGGGCTAAGATTATTAATCCTAAAAACATTATCACTAAGGGTGAAGAGAGGAAATTCCAAGTTTTATCTGTTGATAAAGAAAAAAGAAAAGTTGATTTAGGTATTAAACAGCTTGAGGGAGATACTTGGTATAAATTTGTTGAAGAATATCATGTTGGAGACATCATCAAAGGTGAAGTTACTACTGTTAAAAAGTTTGGTGCTTTTGTAAATGTTTATGAAGGTGTTGAAGGTCTTATACATGTTTCTGATTTGAGTTGGAACTCTCATGTTAATAATCCTAATGATTTTGTTAAGGTTGGTGCTTATTTAGAATGTAAAATTCTTGATATGAATGTGCCTGAGAGAAAATTAACTTTAGGTTTAAAACAAGTTAAAGATAATCCTTGGGACAGTGCCGACAGAGATTTCCCTGTTAAGAGTTCTGTAAAATGTAAGGTAAAAAGAATATTTAAAGATTTTGCTGTATTTGAGCTTCCTAATGGTCTTGAAGGTATATGTGATATTAGTGATTTTGATTGGATGAGCAATACTGTTAATATCAAAGACTATATAAAAGAAAATGAAGAAGTTGAAATGGTTATTATGTCTATAGACAGAGATAAACAAAGAATTAAGCTTAGCTATAAACATACTAAAGAAAGTCCTTGGAGAGTATTTGATAAGGCTCATCCTCATGGTTCTATAGTTAATGGTACTGTTAAGGCTATTATAGATTCTGGTGTTATTGTTTCTTTAGAAAATGATTTAGAAGGATATATGCATATTTCTCAAATAGATTTACCTAAAGGAGAAACTTTAGAGAATGTACTTAAAGTTGGGGAGAGTTATCCTTTTGTTGTAAGAGAAGTTAATCAGGTAAAAAGAAGAATTTCGCTTTCTAGAAGAGAGTATATGGAAGCTGAAAACAAAAAAGAAACTCAAAGCTATATTTCTAAAGAAGAGCCTACTTCTTTAACTTATAATCCTTTCGATAATATTAAAAATTAATTTATATATTTATAATTCTAAAATCATAAGTATTATTATGGTTTTAGAATTATTTTTTCATTATCATCAAATATAAATTGACAAATAATTGCTTATATCATAAAATTGATTATTGTATTTTATGTGTAAGCTTTTTTTCTTTATTATATTTATTTTATCAATATGCTCATGTTCCAAAGATGAGATTAATAATAGCAGTAAAAATAATATAGTAATACAAAACAAAAAAATAGAAAAAATAATCTCTATTTCTCCTGCAGTTACTGATATATTGGTTGATTTGAATGAAGCTGATAAAATAATAGCGGCAGATACTTTTTCAAAAGATATTCTTGAAAGAAATAATATAGATGTTTCTAATATTTTTATTTTTGATATGTTAAACCCTGATGCAGAAAAAATTATTTCTCTTGATTCTGATATTATATTTATAAATAATCTCACTGCATTTTACACTAAAAACTCTCTTCTTTCATTATCTAACCTTACAATTATAACAGTTACAAACAGTGAAACTCTAAAGGGCATAGAAAAAGATATATATTTTTTGGGCAATATTTTGAATGCCAATGAAAAAGCTCAAGAAATTGTTTCTAATATGCGTACAAAAATAAAAGAGATAAAAGATATAGGAGACACTATTACAAACAAAAAAACTGTTTATTTTGAAATATCTTCTCTTCCTAATTTATATAGTTTTGGCACTAATGTTTATTTAGATGATATTATTAACATTATAGGGGCTAAGAATATATTTTCTAACAGAAATGAATGGATAAGTGTATCAGAAGAAGACGTAGTATATTTAAATCCTGATATAATTTTTACAAGTGTTGATTATGTAGAGAATCCTATAGCAGAAATAACAAATAGGGCTGCTTGGAGAGATATTAATGCTGTAAAAACAAGTAAAGTATTTTTTGTAGAAGGAACATCTCTTCCAACGCATAATATAGTATCTTCTATTGTTATGATGGCTAAATATATTTACCCTAAAGAGTATAAGGATATTAAATAAATATCATGATAAAAAAAATAATAATAATTTTTATTTTACTTATATTATCTGTTATAACTTCAATATGTGTAGGAAGCGTTTTTATTTCGCCTAAAGAAGTGGTGTCTATTATATTATATAAGCTATTTAATTTTGGTTTTGTTGAAAATATAAACAAAATAAATATTGTGTTTAATATAAGGCTTCCGCATATTATTTTATCATTATTTGTGGGTGCTTCTTTATCTATGACAGGCATTGTTATGCAGTCTATATTAAAAAACAGTTTAGCTTCTGTGTATAATTTGGGTATATCTTCTGGGGCAGGTTTTGGGGTTAGCTTAATTATAATTAGCGGTATATATTTTAATTATTACTTTTTCATAATTTCTTCTATTTTGTTTGGCTTTATTACCATATTATTTATACTTTTTATTTCAAAAAGAATAGATAAAAATATGAACAGTAATTCTATAATACTTGCGGGGGTTGTTATATCATTATTTTTTAGCTCTATTATGAGTTTTTTTGCATATGCTTTTCCTAAGTATTCTAATCAGATAATATTTTGGCAGTTGGGTAATTTATTTGTTAGGAATTATTTTGATATTTTTATTATCATATTATTAACTATAATATTTCTTATTGTTTTAGTAAAAAATGCTAATATTTTAGACATTATGACTTTTGGAGATAAAGAGAGTTTGCTTCTTGGGGTTAATGCTAAGAAATATAGAATATTATTTATATTATTTTCTTCTTTAGTTACAGGCGTTTTGGTTGCTTTTGTTGGGGTTATTGGATTTGTAGATTTAATATCCCCGCATATTTCGAGACGTATTTTTGGGGTTAAGCATATTATAGTGATTCCTATGAGTGCTTTAATTGGGGCTTTGATTTTGAATATTGCTGATATATTTTCGAGGGTTATTGTTTCTGGTTCTAATATTCCAATAGGCATAGTTACTGCTATTATAGGAGCTCCTTTCTTTTTGTATGTTTTTATTAAAAATTAGGGCTTTATTTATGAAAAAAATTATAGAAGTGAAAAATCTTTATATTTATTATAATAATATAAACATATTAAAAGATATTAGTTTTGAAGTTTATAGTAATGAAATTTTATGTATAATAGGGGCTAATGGGTGCGGTAAGACTAGTTTACTAAATGCTTTATGTAATTTTGTTGATTTTAATGGTGATGTACTTATAAATAATCAAAAAAATTATAATGAGTCATATAAAAAAATAGCTATGATGAGTCAGGTATATAATATATATTTTGGATATAGTGTTTATGATACTGTGATGATGGGGAGGTATCTTAATTTTAAAGATAGGCTTTTATCATTACCAAGCAAAGAGGATAAAGATTTTGTTTTGAGTTGTTTAGAGAAATTAAAAATATTGCATTTAAAAGACAAACTTATAACTGAGATTTCTGGAGGGGAGCTTCAGAGGGTGTTTTTAGCACGTATTTTTGCAAAAGAACCTGAAATTATAATTTTAGATGAACCTACCAACCATTTGGATTTGAATATGCAATTAGATTTAATAGATTATTTAAAAAATTGGGTATTAGAAAATGAAAACAGATGTATTATCGCTGTGCTTCATGATTTAAATAGTGCTTTATATTTTGCAAATAAAATACTAATTTTAAAAGACTCTTCATTATATTATTATGGTTTAGTTAAAGATTTTGATATTAATTTAATTGATAAACTATATGACTCTAATATATCTAAGTATATGCATGATTCTTTGAGCATATGGAAGTAATTAAAAGTAATTTTATATAATATTTTTATTAAAAGATTAAATTCTATATAAGTTATCATAATAAAATTGTAAAAAAGTATTGACTTATACATTAACATAATATATTATTATGTTAATATACTATATTTTTTTGTCCACTGGAGATAATTATGTTCCCTATATTGAATTTCGCGTTAATGCTAATCATTCCTATTATAGTTGTCGGTATTTCTAAAATTATCGATAGAAAAAAAAACAATAACAACTCAAATTTTGATGATATTTTTGCTGAAGAAAAAGCAGCATTAGAAGGTATTATAGAAGAGAAGATATCAGAAGTTAGGGATAATGCCATAGATTTAGAGATTGCCGTAAAAAAGGCTGGGTTTATAAGCAAGTCTATGGAAGAAGATTTGGCTAAACTTAATAATAAAATAGAATCATATAAAGATTATAAAGCAGCGGTATCTCAATATCAAGAACAAGTAGATTCGCTTGAAGAGGCATATTTAGATATACTTAATAAAGTAGATACAGTATTAAAAGAGCGTAATACTATAGAAAAAACATATAAAAGAATATCTGATGTTAAAACAAAAATGATAGAGTTAGAGAAAAATGTTTCTTCTATACAGGATAATTTGATAGCTTCTTATAATGCTAAATTAAATGATTTTGAATCTGAATTATATAAGAGATTTGATGCTCTCACTACAAACTTACTTGCTCGTGATGCACATTATACAGATATGGCTGAACAGGAAAAAGATAAGATATCAGCATTAACAGAAGAGTTTAAGATTCATGTTGCAAAAAAAGAGGAGTTATTTACGAATCAGCTTACTCAGCTTGCTGAAAGAACTGCTCGCAACAATATAGAGCAATTGGCAGAATTATTTGAAAAGGGAAGAGATGAACTTATAAATAAATATTCTCTATTTGCTGAAGAGATTAACAGTAAATCAAAAGATATAGAAGAACGTTATGAAACTTTAAGTCAGTCTAAAGAGGGGCTTGAAGTTGAGCTTATAAACTTGAGAGACACTATACAAGAGAGACTTAATTCTATAACAGAGTCCAGTGTAGAAGAGTTTAAGGGTGAAATGGAGAAGACTAAAGAGTTCTTATACAACACTTTAAAAGAGGAATTAGAGAGAATAGGAAGTGAAAAAGAGGAGTTCTTAGAGTCTGTTGAAGATAAGGCACATTCTTTAGAGAAAACTATAGATGATATTAAAGATAAAGCAGATTTAATAACTAAAGATTATGAAGATAAAACTATTCAGTTAGAGACAGAATTTACTACTCTTAAAGATGATATTAGTAACCGTTTGATAACAGAAGTGGAGGCATTTTCTAATAATATAAGAGATATACTTGAAAATGAAAATGATGGTATTATCACTCTTTATAGAAACAAAACTAAGGAACTTTCTGATTTAATAGTATCTATAGATGGTATGAGCGAAGAGACTATGCTTAGAGCAGAGAGCAAATTTGATGAGATAGTTAATGATATAGATAAACTTAAAAATGATATATTAGCTAGAACTCAAGATGATATGGAATATTCTATAGATAATGCAAGAAGCTCTCTTATAGCTGAAATTAATGAACTTAGAGCAGATGTTGAAACAGAAACTAATATTTTAAAAGATAAGATGAATGAAATACATTATCAAACATCTGAAATAGCTTCTATATTAAACAATAAACAAGAAGAGATATTAGATGCTTTAAGTTTAGAAAAAGAATATTTATATAAAGATTTAGAAGAGCAGGCTAATAAAAAAATATTAGAACTTGAAGATAATATTAATAGTATAAAAACTGATTTTGAACAGGGTGTAGATAATTATATAAAAAATACATACACTGATTTGAATAATGTTACAGAAAAATTATCTGCCTTAAAAGAACAATATGATAATGATAGTAACAAAATACAAAGTTTGTTGCAAGATACAGAGATTAATTTAAAAGAAAATATAGAAAAACGTATAGAGCTTTTAGATAAAACTTCTTCAGAGATAAAAGATTTAGTTGATAGTGCTAATGAAAAATTAGATACAGGTATAAAAAATGCTGAGTCTAACATAGAAGAGATTAAAAGTAATTTATATGAATATGGTAACTCTTATTTAGACAGTTTGAAAGCTCAGTTAAAAGAAGTTATTGATAATTATGAAGAGACTAGTATGAAATCTATAAGTGATAGCATAAATAGTCTTGCTCATCAGGTAGAAGAAAGCGATAAAAGACATAATGATATCATTTCAAATATGGAAGATTCTTTAAAAGAGTTTAAAGAAAAGATAGATTATTCATTAAATGAAAACAAAGAGTTTGCTGAAGATAACAAAAATAAAATAGTTAATATGTTAAATACAGAGTTGCTTGAGGCTACTAATTCATTTGATGCTCTTTTAAATGAAAAAAGAGAGGGTATAAACAAAGTCAGAGATGATATAGAAGATATTTTAAATAGAGTTGAAGATGGAAGAGAAGATTTTGAAAATAGTATAAACAGAGTATATGATGTTGCTAATGAGAAAGAAAATCAATTATTATCAAATATTGAGGATAAATATAAATCATTAAATGTTAAGATAGATGATTTATTTAGTGAGAGCAAATTAGATTTAGATTCTATGACTAATGAATATAAGAGTTCTTTAGAAAATTATTATAATAATTTGAGAAATGAATATGAACAGTTAAAAGAACATTCTGATATTATTAGTGATGAATATAGAATAAAAATGGATACTTTATCTTCTAAATTAGAGGAGCTTGCATTTGCTTCTAAGAATATGGAAGATAGTATAGAAAATAAAACAAGAGATATTACAGATTATGTTAATAGTGTAAAAGAGAATGTTGATGCGAAATCTGATGAAATAATTTCTTCTGTAGATAAAATAAAAGAGGATATTGAATTAAAAAGAGATGATGTTAATAGATATGTAGATGAATTAAAATCTAATATAGATGATAAATTAAATATAACAGATTCTTATGTTAATGAATTAAGAGATAATATTGATAATATAGAGAAAAACAGTGATGAGTATTTGAATGTTTTAAAAAATGTTGTAGATGACAGATTAGAGACTGCAGACTCTTACGTTAATGAGCTTAAAGCTAACATAGATTCTAAAGAAAAAGATTCTAATGATTATGTAGATGCTTTGAAAGCTAATATAGATGACAGATTAGAAACTGCAGACTCTTATATAAATGAGCTTAAAGCTAACATAGATTCTAAAGAAAAAGATTCTAATGATTATATAGATTCTTTGAAAGCCAATATAGATGATAGATTAGAAACTGCAGACTCTTATGTTAATGAGCTTAAAGCTAACATAGATTCTAAAGAAAAAGATTCTAATGATTATATAGATTCTTTGAAAGCCAATATAGA
>NZ_CAKVGN010000089.1 GCF_934747485.1 uncultured Brachyspira sp.
CCTAAAGTTGAAAAACAATTGGAAATTATATATAATTTAGCAAAAAAGGAGCTTTTTTAGTTATCTGGGTCAGCCCCATCTTTTTTACGAATATATGTTTTTTAATAAAAATGATGTATCGAAACTATTTGCTTCAAGAAATATAAGCAAGCATCATTCTATTGGGGCATTAATTAGTGTAGGATTCCATTTTGGGGAAAATTAAAAATAAATAAAGGGCTTGTAAATATGCAAGTCCTTTATTTTATATAACAATAATTTTAAATATTATCAATTATCTGTATTAACTTTAAAATATTCTAATTCTGATGACAAATTATTAGCACTATCTACAACCTCTTTTCCTAAAATAGCACTTTGATTTGCCAACTCTGAATTCTCCTGAGTAATCTCATTTAATTCATTCATAGCAACATTAATTTGTTTTACACTATCCTCCTCTTCAGAAGCTGCTTCATATATAGTAACTAATATATCCGAAACATCTTTGGCCGACTTTTCTATTTCTAAAAGTATCTCTAAAGACGATTGAACCGATTTATCTCCAATTTCTATTTTAGAAACAGTTTTATCTATAATGTTAGTAATATTACCCGCCGCCTCATTAACATTTTGTGCCAATGCTCTAATCTCAGAAGCAACAACCGCAAATCCCCTTCCCTGCTCTCCAGCACGTGCCGCTTCAACTGCCGCATTAAGTGCTAATATATTTGTCTGAAATGCTATTGACTGTATTAGTTTTGTAATATTAGAAATTTCTTTGCTGGACTCAGAAATCTCCATCATATTATGAGATATTTCATTGACAGCATTAACACCGTTTTTAGTAGACTCTGTAACCTTAGAACTCATATTCTTAGCTTCAAATGAGCTTTTTGAAGTGTTTGATATAGCCGAGAATAAATTTTCTATAGAGCTTGTCATCTCCTCAACAGCAGCAGCCTGAGCTGAACTTCTATTTGATAAATCATCAATGCCTCCTGATATTTTTTCAGAAGAAGTATTGATAAGAGATATATTAGTTTTTAATTTAGAAAGTATCTCATAAATTATATTTTGCATATCATTAATAGAATTTGTTAAAATACCTGCCACATCTTTTCTCGCCAAATCCTTTTTATCGAATTTATTATCAAATCTGCCGCTTTTCATAAGCTTCATTATATCAATAGCCCTATATAAATTATTAGATAAAGGAATAACTATTTTTGCAACTAATAAACATTCTAAAACTATAAGAATAATCACACACAAAAATAAAGAAAGCATTAAAAAATTAAACTGTGAATAAAACGGCTTAGCACTTCCTTTAAATACCAATAGCCAAGGAGCATTATCTACTCTTTGAATAGAATACCACTCATCTTTTATTATATCCAAGTCCCCAATATGTGATGATAAATTACCCTTAAAATTAGCAAAAGTCTTATAAGTAAATAAATTATTTGTTTCATTTAATATATAATTATCATTTGTATGAGTCATAAAAATACCATTCTCAGAAACAATATAAACCTCTTCTTTAAAATTCTTTTTTAAGCTTTCTGCTATGCCGTTTATATTATCAAAATCTACAGCACATACGCCTTTTAAAGAGTTATTAGTATAAACTGCTTTTGAAAATGTTACAGTAAGGTTTTTAGATACATAATCAATATAAGGATTACTTATCATTATATCATTAGTTGTAATAGAGGCTCTATACCAATCTCTTGAAGTTTGGTCGTATGTTGCTGGAAAATCTTCTAATGAATTTATAAAAATTCCGCCCTGAGAATAAGGAACAGTATCTCCGAAATAAATATTTAAATAACCTGAATCAAGTTTTTGAACATTAGTTAAAAAATTTCCCAATTCGACCAAATTAGAATTAGACTCTAAATATGCCCCCATAACGTATATGGTGTTTTTTAATTCATCAACATAACTTTCGGTTCTTGTTTTTGCTTCTAATAATTTTAAATACCTTTCATTTAAAAATCGTTCTCTATATATAGGTTTATAAATAATAAAAATTGCTAAAAATAATAGTAATAAAAATATTATAAAAGGTGCTATAAATTTCACCATTAATAAATTTTTCATAAATAAACCCCTATATAAAATTAAAACCGTTAGGCTTAGATAATAACTGTTATTAGAAATAAAGTCAAAAGCTAAATAAATTTTTTTTAAAAAAAATTATTTTATAAAACGCCAGACTATGTAATTTAGTGAGATATAATTAAATTACATATTTACAAAATAATTTTTAACTACTATAAAAAACTATTTGCTGTATTTTTCTAATATATTTTTCATTTCATCTTCAAACTCTATATAGAATTCTAAATCTTCATTATTTATAGATGGGTCTGCTCCGTTTTTTAATAAAAGCTCAAATATATCATTTTTGTGATTTTTAGCAGCTATAATTAATGCAGTATTTCCTTCTGGATCAAACATATTAAGATTAGCATTATTTTCTATAAAAAACTCTATAAGATTTATATTATCTCTCCTTACAGCCATCATTAATGGAGTATATCCGTCTCTTCCTTTTTTATTAATATCTGCATTATTATTTAATAATATCTTTGCAATCTCTATCTTTTCTACAACAGTTAAAGCTGTAAGTCCGACATCATCTTGAAAATTAACATCTCCGCCTTCAGATATATATTTATTTATTTCATCAGTTTTGGAATATAAAACATCAAAAATAAATTGAACACTTTTTTTATATTCATCATCATGATACTTTCTAAAAATTTTACACATCTCATCATTCCAATTTTCATCTGCATAATATGAACATCTTCTTCCATAACCATCTCTTGCAAATACATCGGCTTTATTTTCTATTAAAATTTTTACTATATCAAGATGATTATTAAGAGCAGCAAGAATTAAAGCAGTGTAGCCTGATTTAGCTTGAATATTAATATCAGCATTATGCTCTATTAATAAATTTAATATTTTTTTAGCATTGCGGGAAGCAGCATACATTAAAGCAGTAGCATTTTCATTATCTACAGCATTTACATCAGCTCCCCTTTTTATAAACTCTAAAGCTATATCAAAATTATCATCATTATTAGCAACATACTCTAAAGCCGTTTTATTTAAATAATTTCTAAAATTAACATCAGCATTATGCTCTAATAATATTTTTATTATTTCTTTATGATGAAACTGTGAAGCTAAAAGCAAAGCATTAGAACCTATTGAATCATCTGATTCATCTATTGTATTATTAATATCAATTCCTTCAGCAATATATTTTAAAACTTTATCAATATTATTTTCAGCAGCAGCATATAAAAATTGTATTTCTCTTGATGATGATTCTTTTATTAAATCTGCTATTTCTTTTACATAATTATTTCTGCTGTATGCAATATCTAATGCAGTTTTTGAAGATTCATTTTTTAATGTTAAATCAGGTTTATATTTAAGAAGAAGTTCAACAATATCTCTATTTCTTTCTTCTACGGCATACATTAAAGGAGTTTCTTTTCTATGGTCTGATAAATTTATGTCGGCATTATGCTCTAATAATATTTTTACCATATTATAAGAATCAGCATCACAGGCTAATATTAAAGGAGTTTTTTTAAATTCATCTTGCACATTTATATTAGCATTATATTCAAGAAGAAGTTTAACTCCTTCAATATTTCTTCTTTCGCATGCATTAAGCAAGGCGGTATTCCCATTATAATTATTTGTTAATTCCGTATCAGCACCGTTTTCTAATAAAATCCTCATAAAATCTTTTTTTTCTTCATCGTAAGAAGCAAGCATCAATGCCGTAGAGCCTTTGCTATTTTGAACATTTATATCTGCACCATATTCTAATAATAATTTTATTATTTCTATACTAGGGTTGTTTTCTATAGAAATATAATATATAAACGCTGTTTCGCCTCTTTGATTTTTATAATTATGGTCATAGCCATTTTCAAGTAATATTCTCACTATTTCAGTATAATTTTGACTGCAAGCTATCATCAATGCTGTTAAATAATTTTTTTCTAATTTAGTCTCTATATACATATCAGCTTTATGTTCAAGAAGAATTTTAACAACATCTAAATTGCGATAAATACATGCATATATCAAAGCAGTATAATTATAATTGTTAGTTATATCTACAGAAGCATTATACTCCAATAAAAGTTTTACCATGTCAGTATTTCCTTTATAAGAGGCAATCATTAAAGGAGTGTATCCTTCTTTATTTTTAAAATCAATTTCAATAGCTTTTTTTTCAATATCATTTTTATTATTTTCAATTAATATTTTTGCTATTCCAAATACATTTATATTTATATAATTATTTTTATTCAATAAATATTTTATTTGCTCAATATCGCCCTCTTCTACAGCATTGAAAAAATTCAATTTTTTCTTTATTTGTAAACATTATGAGTCCTAAATTTATAAATTTTTAAACAAAAAAATAAAGTTATATAATACTTATAGATAGTATATTTAAAAATAAAGAAATATCAATAAATATATGTTTATAGAGTAAAAAACACAAAGAAAAGTTTATAAATACATAATAAACATAACATTTTCCTAAAAATTGCATAAAAAATAAAAAAAAATATCTAAAGCCAAGAAAAAAAATTAATAATTAATTTGTATAAACCGATAATATATACTAGTTCAAGGACGGACTAATACACAATTTTCACGGAGGAACCATATGGTTATCAATAATAATATTAGTGCAATAAATGCACAAAGAACTCTTAAATTCCGCCAAGTAGATTTAAGAAAAGACGCAGCTCAAATATCTAGCGGTATGAGAATCAACCAAGCTGGAGATGATGCTAGCGGATTAGCAGTATCTGAAAAAATGAGAACACAAATCCGCGGTTTACGTCAAGCTGAAAGAAACACTCAAGACGGTATATCTTTCATTCAAACTACTGAAGGTTACTTAGAAGAAACTACTAATATCCTTCAAAGAATTCGTGAATTAGCTATACAAGCAGCTAACGGTATCTACACTGATGAAGACAGACTTTATGTACAAATCGAAGTTTCTCAATTAGTAGATGAAATCGACAGAGTTGCTTCACAAGCTCAATTCAACAAACTTAATATGTTGACTGGAAGATTTGCTAGATCTACAGGAGAAAATACTCCTACAGCTTCTATGTGGTTACACATCGGTGCTAATATGGACGAAAGAAAACGTGTTTATATTGGTACTATGAATAGCCAAGCTCTTGGACTTAAAAATCCAGTTGGACCTGCTACTACTGCTACTTTCATTAGTGTTTCTAACCCTTCTAAAGCTAACAGTGTTATAGGTATGGTTGATGAAGCTCTTCTTAAAGTATTAAAACAAAGAGCTGACTTGGGTGCTTATCAGAACAGATTAGAAATGACTGCTCAAGGCTTAATGGTTGGCTTTGAAAATATGCAGGCTTCTGAAAGCAGAATTCGTGATACAGATATGGCTGAAGCTTCAGTTAAACTTGCTAAAGATCAAATTCTTAACCAAGCTAACTTGTCTATGCTTGCTCAGGCTAATCAGTTACCGCAAGGTGCTCTTAGATTATTACAATAATAATAGCCTAATAGCTTAAAAATAAAAAGGGTGATACTATTTTTAGTATTACCCTTTTTTATTATCTTAAAATTTATTATCTTAAAAACTTATTATACCTCTAACAATTTATAACCATCTTAAATTGATTCGATATCTCCTTCTTTATAGCCTGCAAACTCTGTGATATAGATGATTGACTCACATTAAAAATCTTAGCTAATTCCACCTGACTTTTTCCCTCTGAAAATAATTTTAATAATTCCTTTTGCTTTGGTGAAAGTATTGCCACAACCAAATTTGAAAGCCTCTCATATTCTACATAACTTAAACTATTTGTATAAAGTATATTCTCTAAATCCTTATCTGTTAATACCACTTCCCTGCTATAATCTCTATTCTTCTTAAACTCCCTCTTGCCGTATCTAATCTTCTTTAACATCTCATCGCATAATTTTACACAAGTATTATATTTAGGACATAAATTACACATTATTAATACTCCTTTAATACATATAAAATATCTTCTAATAGCATAGCTGAATATTCAATAGATGTATCAAAATTAAGCTCCTTTACAGCATTATCAACATCTACCCTCATTATAACCCAATCCTCCCAATTAACTTTTTTATTGTAAAAATAATCATCATCATCAATATTATCGAGTATTATTTTTACAAGTTTTTTGTTATAATTTTTATACTTTCTTATTGGCGGTTTATTCATAAGAAGTCTCCCAAACTAATGTATAGTAATATACTGTATATTACTATAGTAGTTTTATATACTATATATACTTTTTTTTCAATACCCATTTTGAGGTTTTTTAACATTTTTTTATATTTTTTGTTTTTTTGATTAGAATAGTTAATAAATCATAATAAATATAAGAGCTGTGTAATGATAAAAGAATACAACAAATATATATGTAAATGTAAAGAATTATCAATTGAAGAGATAGAAACATTAAAAAAAGAATACGGATTAAAAACATTAAGAGATATAGTAAAAAAGACAAAAGCAGGCACAGCTTGCGGAGGATGCAGGAACAGATTAAAGGAGCTATTTAAAGATAATTTAAGATAAAAATATTATAATTCTACATATCCTCTGTATGCATATCTTGCTTCACCTTTCATAAATACTGTGTTATCTTTATAAGTTAATATCAAATCGCCGCCCAATAGGTGATTGAGTATAATATTATCAGTTCTTTTGCTTATAAATCCAGCCACACAAACAGCAGAAGCACCCGTACCGCATGCTAAAGTCTCAGCACTTCCCCTCTCCCAAGTTCTCTGTATAACCTCACCTCTATTAATAACCTGCACAAACTCTACATTTGTTCTGTTTGGAAATATTGAATTATTTTCTATAAAGCTTCCAATATCATCAATTTTCATATTTTTAACATCATCTACAAATATAACACAATGAGGATTACCCATAGATACACAAGTAAAATAATAAGTTTTTCCATTAAAATTAATAGGCTCATCTATAATTGGAGTTTTATCTATAGTAGTTGGTATTTTTAAGCCTTCAAGTATAGGAGAGTCCATATTAATTTCAACACTATCAACCTTATCATTATTTATAAATAAATTAGCCTCAAGCACTCCCCTTAATGTCTCTATTTTCATTGGGTTATTTTTTGATATGCCATTATCATAAGCATATTTTGCCACACACCTTATACCATTTCCGCACATTTCAGATTCAGAACCATCATAATTAAACATTCTCATAGTTACATCTGCTATATTGCTCGGCATTATTAAAACAATACCATCAGCACCAATAGAATAATGCCTATGACTTAAAATTGGAGAATATTTTTTAGCATCTTCAACAGTAAAACTCTCTTTAAAACAATCTATATATATATAATCATTTCCTATGCCATGCATTTTAGTAAAATTTAAAGTCATAACAATACTCCAAAAAGCATTAAAAGATATTTGGCTTTATAGTAAAAAATTTTGCATTTTATTTCAGTTTTTATATTTTTATTGTTTTAGGCTATTAGTATACAAACATCTACTTATTTTGCAACCTAAAAGAATCCTTTAGGCACAACCAAAGATAGCACTTTATATTAACCAACCGAAAAAACTTTAGCGTAAATGCATCAAAAAAGTTGATAACATCTATATTTTACAAAAAATAAATGTATTATTAAAAATATACTATTATTTTACTTTAATTTCTATAGTTTTAGTTTTTACTCTGCTGTTTGCAACAGTTACTGTTATAGAGCCCTTTTTGTTGTTGGATTTTACCCAGAAAGAGTAATATCCGCCTTCAAGTACAGGGTTATCATTACCTATTAATTGTCCGGAGCCTTTAACATCTATTTTTATAGCTTCATTAATGTATGGAAGTCTATTTCCTATAGCATCAACAGCTTTTACTGTTATTCTTGTAGCGTCCCAAGCAGAACCATTATTTACAGCATTAATTTCTTTATCATCAGCAATTACTTCCAATTCTTTGAAAGTAGGATTTTTTAAGAAATGTTTCTCTATTACAGCATTGCCGTCAATATATCCAACCACTTTAGCATCTTCCCAATTCATAGCACTAACACCAGGAATATTGCTTTCTATTTGCATAATAACAGGAGGATGTTTTAAACCTTGATATCTTCCAGAAGCAGGATACTCTTTTACTAACAATATATTTTTATAGTAAAGTTCTACATAATCGCAATTTGTAGCAATCATTAAAGGAGATATTCCTCCAATAGACCTCTCTCCTCTTGCATATACAGTAATAGGTTCTAATACAACACCATTTTTATTGCTCATCTGTGAAGAATACACATTTGCAGCAAATTTTTTGTTTCTAAACATATCACAAACGCCATGATAACATATTCTATCTCCCGAACCAAAATCATAATGCGTATGATAATCAAAAGCACACCAGCCAGTAGAACCAGATATATGCTCATCTATAGCAACAGCATTAATAACATCAAAATGTCTCTTAGCATGCTCTATTAAACGCTCCTCAGAATCCTGCATCTTCGTAGGGAACATATGACCATTATATTCTGTTATCATATAAGGTACATTTTTATCTAATTTTGTTACAAACTTTTGAGCTCTTATAGGGTCATGAACACCATCGCAATTAAAGTCATTCATAGTGTATACATCTTCTAAAAGCTCACTTCCCATTATATATCTAACACCGCCTGTTTGTCTTGTTTTATCTAATTTATGAGCAACTTTGTTAGTTTCTTTATAGAAATTATGATTATCCTGACTTTCATTGATTCTCACACCCCATATGATAATAGAAGCATGATGAAAATCTCTCTCTATCATATCTTTAACATTTTCTATAGCAACTTTCTGCCACTCTTTATCTCCTATATGCTGCCAGCCGGGTATCTCTTCAAAAACCATTAAGCCTATTTCATCGCATCTATTTAAAAAATGTCTTGAAGCAGGATAATGAGATGAACGAACTATATTAAGTCCTAAATCAAATTTTAATATATCAGCATCTTTTTTCTGCATTCTCTCAGGCATAGCATAACCAACATAAGGAAAACTTTGATGCCTATTTAATCCTCTTAATTTTATTCTCTCGCCATTCAAAAAGAAGCCATCTACCCTAAACTCAACATCTCTAAAGCCAATATTTACAGAAACAGAATCTTCATTAGAAAGTGAAGCCTCTAATCTATAAAGTCTAGGATTATTAATATTCCAAAGCTCTATTCTATCACTGTTAATATATTCTTTGATGTTTATATCAGTAAATAATTCATCTTTTTTTAAAGTAATTTCTTTTTTTATCTCAAATACATTATATTCTCTATTATAAAGATTAATAGATAAAACTTCTTTAATGTTTTCTTTTTTGCTGTTTCTTATTCTAATTTTTCCATTGATGTTTTGTTTAGCATCTCCTATCACCATAACATTCTCTATAGAAACTTCATCAACTACAATAATCTGTACTTCTCTATATATACCGCCGTAACATAAATAATCTATTTCATTTCCAAATGGAGGAATATCATTTCTTTCAGTGCTGTCAACTTTAACTGCTATAATATTATCTCCGTCAATTAAAGAATCTGTAATATCATGAACAAAAGGCAAATATCCTCCCTTATGTTCTCCAAAACTTTTGCCATTAACAAACACTTCTGCAGCAGCCATTACACCTTCAAAGTTAATTAGAATTCTTTTGTTTAAAAAATCATTTTTACTATAATTAAACACATTTTGATATCCTGTAACAAGCCAAGTATCTTCTTCATTAAAATAGTGGAGAGGTATTTCTTTTACAGTATGGGGCAAAGTTATAGTTGTTGATTTTATAATGCTGTTTTTTATATCATCATTCCAGCTTTCTATAAATTTCCAATTAGTATTAAAATCAATTACTTTTCTCATAATATTTTACTCCAATATGGTGTATAAATTATTAAAACATGATTTTTTATTAAAAAAATAAGTAAAAATAATCATAACTTCATTTTAAATATGAATTATTGTATATTTTTTGTATAAAAAAGCAAGCATTCTTTATATTAAAATTTGTTTAGGAGCCATAGATATTGCACGTTTTTTAGTTAAAATAAAGTAGGTATTCCTTATAATATAAATAGC
>NZ_CAKVGN010000090.1 GCF_934747485.1 uncultured Brachyspira sp.
ATTATGATACACCTATGCTATACTTTAAGAAATTAAGGAATTCCTAACTGCAATATGTCTGGCTCCTGTGCATAAAAAAGATATTTATATAAATTATACTTAATCTATTAAATCATATACATCATTATACCATTTGTTTATATAATCTTTTAACTCATCATATTTTATTTTTCCTTCCATAAATGCATCTCTATGCCAAGGCGAAATCATATTTAATATTTCATCTATATCAAAATTATCAGAATTATTAAAGTTATTAGAGTTAATAGCTTTTATCAATAATTCTAATTTATTTTTTAATAGTTCTTTGTTTTGTTTTTCTTCTACACACTTATAATCTTTTAATTGTTTATCATAGTTTTTAATATCATCATATATATTTACATTGTTTATTTTTGCTGATTCTTTTGTAAGTGTAAAAAAATCTATATTTTTTGATAAATCTGCAACTAAACTTTCAAAATGAGTTTTATAACTTAAAAGCGAAGAGGAAGTATTTCTTAAACAATCATCAAAGCATTTTATTTTGTTATCATCATTTAATCTTTTATATTTTTTTGCTTCAAATGTGTTTATCTTATCGCTTGTAATAAAATCTAAAGCTATTGCGTTTGAATATTTTGAATGGCTCTTATCATCAACATGACAAAAATCGCACCCTGCAAGAAGAATATATTTAGGATTCAAAAACTCTGCTATTCTTAAAGCAGGCATTATAACGCTTCCTTCCATAGGAAAATAAATATTATTTTGTGTATTGTATAATATTTTTTCAAGGCTTTCATTATGCGAGAAAAAAAACTTCCTTTCTTTTTTTATGCTGTTTATTGGGTATGATGTATGAGTTGTAAACAGCAATATATTCTCTTCCTTAAAAAGGCTTAATATATGTATTAGAGAATAAAAGCCTCCGTCTGTGGACACTACTGCATTGGGTTTTATGTTGTTATTAAGAAGCGTGTTTAATGAATGAGATACTGCCAAAACAAAATGAGTTTCTGATAGCTCTTTTATTTTTTCTATATAATTATCTATAGAAGCTCCTGCAGACACTAAAAGAAGCGGTGTGTGTTTATTCAAATAATTTTTAAAGCTTTCTATAGAATAATTAGAATGCATATTATAAATAATGTTTCTTGCCCATATAGGAGCAAAATAGTAATTAGATGTGAGAGACATTAATCTCTCTTTTATTATGTTTGACAATTGTATTGTAATATTATCATAATAGCTTTTGTTTTCTTCGCTAATATTAGAAGCTCTTATATGTCTTATAACCACAAGTTTTTTAACATTATCTTCTCTAATAAAGTTATTAAAAAAGAATAAAACATCATTTTCTTCTGACAATATAATTATTCTATCAGCGTTCTTTATTTCTATATTTGAAAGTATAAGTTTTAATAACTCTATATCTTTTTCTATTATGACAGCTTTATTTTTAGTGTTTAATGACAAAAAATAATCTATATGATAAAAAGAAGCTACAGACAAAAATATAGCTATATAATCTGAATTATTATTTTTTATATACTGCTCTATTAATCTTTTAGCTTCTTCCATAGGTGCATAAAGAGAAGTAAGAGCTTTATTTTTATATGATACACTTATTAAATTATTTTTATTAAACTTTATTTCATAACTATCATTATTATTAATACTTTCAATTTTTTTTATAGTATTTATGTTATATTTATTTAGTTTTAAAGTGTCTATGTTTTTTTTTAATATCATTTTCCGTCTTTATACTCTCTTATAATACCTCTCACTCTAATAGTAAGACCATATAATTTTTGCTCTGCTATTATAACATCTAAAGGCACTTGATTATATTTATCTTTTGCTATTAAAGCATCTGTACCATATTTACCATTTTCATATACTCTAACAGTCTGTAGTTTATTTCTTTCCAATTTTGTTTTTAACTCTCCACCGTTTTCTATTATAAATCTAATATCCTTTTTTACATTTTTACCTTCAAGCCAATTAATCTTAAAAGTACCTATATTTTTATCAACAAACCTCATAAAAAATACCAATGATAAAGCATCAAAAGCAAGTCCATCATAACTTACTTTTTCATCAGTTGTTCTTTTATCATTATAAATAAAATATTGTTCTTTATGATTAAATTTTAAAGTTTCATAATTAGTCCAATCACCCTCTTTAGCATCTTTAGTTAATAGCAAAGGAGTAAAGTCATTTGTAGATACCCAAGCCTCAAATACATCGCTTACTTTATAAACAAAATTAGCTGCCCCTGTACTATATACATGAGCATATAAATGGTAAGCAGGTACACCGTCTACATTACTAATTGCTAATACTTTAGCTTCAAGCACCCCAACCTTTCCGCTTATATTAAACTCCGGCACCTGTGCTAAAACATCATATTTAATATACTCTCCAACCTTGAAATTTTGATTATAGCAAAAAAGCAAATTAGATATTAATATTGTTAGTGTAAAAACATATTTAATCATAAACATTCCTCTTAATTAGGTTTCATAAATTTATTATAAAACAATAAAATAAAAACACAATTATAAAAATATTTTCTTCATTTCTATTATAATTGACTTTTAAGCATATTACAGATATAATAAACCCCATGTATAATGTAATAATAGCCGGTTCTACAGATTTTACATCAGATTGTATCTTACAATTAATGAAAATGAATAATGTAAATATATCAGCAGTAATCTCTACAATAGACACAAAAAAAGATAGAAAAGGAAATATTATCCCAAACCCTGTAACAGTTACAGCATTAGAAAATAATCTTAATTTATTGAAACCAGAAAATATTAACAGCGACGATTTTTATAATACATTAGTTGATTTTAATGCTGATTTTTTTATAGTTGTAGCTTATGGAAAAATACTTTCAAAAAGAACATTGTCTATACCCAAAATAATGCCTATGAATATTCACGGTTCACTTTTGCCTATATTAAGAGGTGCAAGCCCTGTTGAACATGCTTTGCTTTATGGATTTGACAAAACAGGCACTACATTACAAAAGATGGATTATAAGCTTGATGAAGGCGATGTTATATTGCAAGATGAGTTTGATATAGACAGTAGTTGGCAATTTAACGAACTTTATGAGCAAATTAAAAAAAGCGGAGTTTACATCTTAAAAGAGTTCTTCGATGATGCTAATAAATACATACATAATCTAAAAAAACAAGATGACAGCAAAGCTACTTATTGTACCAAAATAAAAAAAGAAGATGGAAGGCTATATTTTAATAAAACTGCTTTAGAGCTTCATAATATGACTAAAGCCTTTGTACGCTGGCCTGTTGCTTATTGTTATTATAATGATGTTTCTATAAAGGTTTTTAAAAGCGAATATAAAGAAAGCAAAAATAACAGCAATGATTTTGGTAAGATAGTTCATGTTGATAATGAAGGCATACATGTTCAGGCATTATATGGAATATATATTATAAAAGAGCTTCAGAGAGAAGGCAAAAAAAGACAAAGCGTAAAAGAGTTTTTATGCGGCAATAAATTAAATATAAATGAATATTTTAATTGATATAAAATAAATGGAGTAATAATTATATTTATGAAAGAGTTATTTAAAAAAATTAAGTCTAAGGTTAATAATTTTTATAATGCTTATATAAAGAAGTTTATGAATAAAATACTTCCTAAGGGAATATTGACAGAAGATAAATCTCTTTTAGTGATAAAAAGGCTAATAATTTTTGCTATATTTTTATTTGTTTTACAGGGAATAATAGTTTCTGTTGTTGTTTTTATAGTAGTAAAAGCTGGAGGAGAGTCTTTTGTGCTTCCTGATGTACAGGGAGTTGAGGCTTTTGAAGCTTTTAATATACTCGCCAAAGAAGATATGAATTTAAATATACAATCACATTATTTCAAAGATTATCCATTAGGCACAATAGTAAGCCAAGAGCCTAAAGGCGGAATGAGAGTAAAAAGAGGAAGAACAGTTTATTTGGTTGTAAATGTGCCAGAGCAGACTTTAGTAAAAATGCCTGAGCTTATAGGAAAAACATATGACGAAGCTGTTAGTATAATATCCAATGATATTATTTCAAAAATGCCTAATGTTAAAATACTTCCGAAAGTTGATGATAATAATTCAGATTATGATAATAATGTAGTATTGTCTCAAGTTCCTAATGCTAATGAAGTTATAACAATAAATACAGAAATTATATTAACTGTTAATAATAAGACAGAGTAATATTTTCAGTATATATTTAACTATTTGTATATGTTTTTAAGTTTGTTTTACTTTTATGCGGAAAAATTGTAAAAACAGGTATTAAATTTATAAATTTTTTATAAATGCAATCAATTAAACTTTTATATTTGAAAATACATTATTAGCAAATTGTATCTAAATAAAATATAAATTTTTGAGTTATACCTAAAATGCTCAATTTAATTGCCAAAAGAGCATCAGTATTACAGAATATGCGTATCAGTTGGGAAAAACCTCCTCAAACAACAAAACTAAAAACAAAAAAATTGACAAAATGTAATCACTTTACTATATTATTTATATAAAAATTCTTAATTACTAAAGAATTATAATTTATTTCCGATTTTAGAATGGAAGAGGTATACTGTGGAAAAACGAAAATGTGAATTTTGTCATAGCAATGAATATCAGCCCTATATAAAAACCGATTTAGTAAGTTATAGTAAATGTTCAAATTGCGGACTCATCTTTCAAGACCCTATTATCACTCAAGAAGAAATAGATGCTATATACGATGATAACTACTTTGAATATGAAGTAGCTAATCATGATAATTTTTTTGCATTAATACAGCTTGCTCTAAAAGACATAGGTTTTGAAAGAATAGAAAATGAACTTCCAAATAAAAATGTATTAGATATAGGCTGTGCTACTGGTATGACTCTTAATTATCTAAAAAGTAAAGGTTATAATACTACAGGTATAGAGATTTGTTCAGCTTCTGCAGAGTATGCAAGAAAACATTATAATTTAAATATTTATGAAAAGCCTCTTATAGATATTGGTTTTCCTGATGATTATTTTTCTTTTATACACTTTTCTCATGTTATAGAACATGTACCGAATCCTGCTGATACTTTAAAAGAGATTTACAGAATACTTGCTAAAGGAGGTTATTTAGCAATTACTACTCCAAATGCTGATGGAATGTTTGCAAAAAAATATGGTGCTAATTGGAGAGCTGTTATGCCTCAGCATTTATGGTTATTTTCAAAACCTGTACTTTCTAATTATTTAAAACAAGTTGGGTTTAATATAATAAGTGATTTTTCTTGGGGAAGTATACCTATAGAGAAAAACTCTAATAAAATAATAAAAAAGTTTTTTGATAAATTTGTGAAAAAATTTAATAAAGGCGATGTTATGCTTTTCTTATGCAAAAAGTAATTTAATAATAAGGAGATAAAAATGACTAATAGTAATCTTAATATTGATAAGAGTAATTATGAATTTGCTTTTGATGATTCTATTGACATAAGAGAAGTATATGACAAAGTTGTTGATTCTAATAGCGATGATCAAAGTTTATATGATGAACTTTTAAAATATTATGTTGTACCCGGAGTGCAGGTATTAAAATCGATATCAAAAAGAGAAGGTATAAAAGCCGGAAAGAATGTAAAATTTGATAAAATGACAGGAGTATACAGAAGCACTACTTATGGTTATGTATCATATAATGGCGTAAAATCTGTATCGATTATTCCTGTTATTAATGTTTCTTATAAATGGAGAGGCGTATTAGTGCTTCCTCCGCAGAAAGATGCAAAGAGGCAGCTTACTCTTGAAGAGATACAGATGATGATTTCTGAAATACCTATAAAGCTTATGGTTGATTATGATAAAATTACTGAACTTGTAGAACGCAATTTTAAAAATAATGAGGGAGTTTGCTGCGTATTTGTTGAAGGAAGAAAGCCTGTTGATGGTAATGTTCAGAAGGTTGTTTTAGATTATGATTTATCTATAGGAACAGGAAAAAAGTCTGAAGATGGTTCTATAGATTTTAAAGAGAGGAGTTTTGTACATAATATAGATGCTAATATTCAAATAGCACATTTTATTCCAGAGAAGCCTGCTGTTGATGGACTTGATATATATAATGAAGTGATGAGTGCCAATTTTGATGAGGATACTTGTTATAAGATTGGTAATAATCTTAAAGTTGATGATGACGGCATTACTATACGAAGTGCTATTAGGGGTATACTTGTAAACAGCAGCAATAACACTTTATCAGTTAGTGATACTGTTGAGATAGATAAGGTTGATTTATCTACTGGAAATATAGAGGTTGATGGCTCAGTTATTATCAAAGAAAATGTTACTCCGGGTTTTAGTATAAAGACAGAAGGAAATATAGAAGTTTATGGTAACATAGAAGATGCCAAAATAGATTGCGGAGGTAATTTAATAGTTTCCGGAGGTATTATTGGCGGGCCTGACAGCGATATTAATATAAAAGGAAAAATTTATTCTTCTTTTATAAGAAATGCTAAGATTATGTGTAAAGATGATGTTATAAGTCAGCAGATAGTTAATTCGGATATTTCAACAAGCAATAGAGTAATAGCATTAGAAGGCAAAGGCGTTATAATTGGAGGCTCCATCAAGGCAATGAATGGCGTTTGGGCTAAAAGTATTGGGGCTATAAGTGAGTCTAAAACTACTATAATGGTTGGAAGAGACCCTGAAGCTGATGCTTTATTTAAAGAGATTACAAATACTCTAAAAACTAATAAAGAAGAGATTAATAAAATTAAATCTTTATTAGGTTCTGAATATTTTAGAGACCCTAAATCATTTATCGCAAGAATAGCTCCAGAGAAAAGAGATGCCATAAAAGGAATATTAAAAAGAATTACTGATATCATAAAAGAAACTAAAGATTTAGAACAAAAAAGAAATGAAATGTCTGAAGAGTTTGAAAGATTATCAAACAGCACAATCACTGCTATGGAAGGTTTTTTCCCTGGCGTTACAATATATATATCTAGTATAAGAAAATATATTACAAATAAAATATCTGGTACGGAATATTTTTATTCTAAAGAAAAGAGAGATATTTCTGAGAAAGCTCCTAAGCATTTAGATGAAGCAGAATATACAAGACAAGATAGTTAATATATATGTTTTTTCATCATTTACAAATTTATTTATTTTGTTTATAATATTCATTATTATTATTATTATAATTATTAGGATATTTTATATATGAAAATAAAAGATATTGTCAAAGCAAGAGTATTAGTAATCGGCGATTTAATGTTGGACAGATTTACTTATGGTGATGTTATGAGAATATCTCCGGAAGCACCTGTTCCTGTTTTGCACGTTAATCATGAAGAAAATTATTTGGGCGGTGCTGGAAATGTGGCAAGAAATATTGCTTCATTACTAAATATGGAAGGAAGAGGCGATATAGGAATTATTGGAGTTATAGGTAACGATAAATCTGCTGAAACAATTATAGAAAGTATGCATAATTGGAATATATCTAATGCGGGCATAATAGTAGATGATACAAGAACTACTATAACAAAAACGAGAATAGTTGCAGGCACTCAGCAAATAGTGAGAATAGATGAAGAAAATGTAGAACCATATTCCAAAGACATTTATAAAAAAATAGAAAATGCTTTTTTAGACAGATTAAAAGAATATAATGTTGTTATTATAAGCGATTATGCCAAAGGGGTTATCACTAAAGAAATAGCAAAAAAAATAATAGACACTTGCAACAAAAACAATATACAAGTATTAGTTGATCCTGCCATAAAACATTTTTCTTATTATAAAAAGGCTACTTTAATGACTCCAAACTTAAAAGAAGCTGTGGAAGGCTCTGACAGTAAAATACCTTTTTATAATTTTAATACAGATTCTATAAATAAATTAGGCAATGATATAGTAAAAAAATTAGGTTTATCGAAACTTATGATTACACTTGGTGCCAATGGTATGGCATTATTTGATAAAGATATACAAACATTTAAAGATGAAGTTTATATAATACCCACTAAGGCTAAAAGTGTATTTGATGTTTCTGGTGCGGGGGACACTGTTATATCGGTACTTGGAATGTGTCTTTCTGTTGGTTTTTCTTTTAAAGAGGCATCTGAAATTGCTAATACTGCTGCAGGTGTTGTGGTTGGAAAGAGGGGTACTTCTACTTTAACTTTAGATGAACTTACTAAAGCTTTATGAGGATTATGTTTTATTTATGAAGAAAATAATTTTTCTAATGATTGTTTTATCTATTTCAATATTGGCATGTCTGCCTAAACCTCCTATTGCTCCTGCAAAAACTGTTACAGAACTTACGCTTGGAAAAGATATTTATGTGTATAAAGATGAAATAGTGGATTTAAATAGTCCAAAAATATATGAGGTTAATGGAGAGTATTATTTTGGTGATTTTTATTATATTAAAGATAATACTGTTTATGCTATAGATGTTTCTAATTCTAAGATGGTTATAGCTAACGGAAGCAATGTTAATTCTTTTAATTTGGAATATAAAAGTCTTGAAACTTCTAAAATATCTTTCATAGACAATAATAATAATATATATATAACAGGATACAATTTAGCATATATTGGAGATATTACAATTACGAATGTATTAATGTCTCTTCCTTCAGAAGGTCCTTCTGTTGAAGGTAATGATGTGCCTGATATAAAAACTTATATTATACAGGTAACTAACACTAATTATACAAAAGTAGGACTTGTTTCTTTAAATAAAATATCTCCCGAAGGAAAAACATTATACAGCATATCATCTATAATAGATAATGAATATGAAAAGGTGATAAAACTAATTTATTTAAAAGATGATAAATTTGCTGTATTAAAAAGAGATGACAAAAGAATGCCTATATTAGATGTATACAATATTAACACTGGGGCAAAAGAAAATAGATATATTTTAGACAATGTAGAAACTACAGATGAAGCTACAATGTCTTATAGAGAAATAGTTGACTGTAAATATATAACAGAAAAGGAAGTTTTAGCCATTCTTACTATGAGTATAGAAAACGGCAAGCATAAAGAAGATATAATATTTACATCATCTCTGGATAATTTTGCTTTAAAAGAGGCTTATAAGCTCCCATCAAGAGATAATGCTCTTGCTGTTGGTATGTCTGATAATGGAAGAGTGATATATACAGGTATGGATAATGGGCTTTATTTTATCATTAAAACTAATCCGTTTGTATCGCAAAACTTCAGCAAAGAATATTTGGGCACTGATGATTTTAATAAATTAAGAGGAATTAATATGTTTAATGACTCTATTTACGGATTTTTATTTGAAGATGGTAAAATAAAATTCAATAATTTTTAAAAAGCTTATTGAACTTTTGAAAGCTTTCCTTCTGTTATAGTGTTATCAGTATTGGTAATAGTTAATGATAAATAATCTTTATTAAAATCAAATACATAATTATTTCCATCTTTTTGTGCATTATATGAATCATCATTTACTTTAGTCAATTCTTCATTTACTATATTTACATTTTTATCACAAATATTTTCGCCTTCCATTATTACATTAATTGAATTATTTTCATATACTGTTACTGTAGCGGTGTTAACAATTAATTGTTTTTCTGAAACGAGTGTTGTATTAACACTTCCTCTATATGTGCCTTGATATTTATTTACACCTGCATTATTTTTGCAAGAATATATAAAAATAAAGATAGATAAAAATATTAAAATTTTTTTTATTATATTTTTCATAAATAATATAGTTCCTTGTTTAATACAATATTATTTAAATTTAAAAAATTAGGGGCTGTCCTAGATAACTAAAAAAGCTCCTTTTTTGCTAAATTATATATAATTTCCAATTGTTTTTCAACTTTAGG
>NZ_CAKVGN010000091.1 GCF_934747485.1 uncultured Brachyspira sp.
TTTAGTTAATTAAATTATAAGGAATACCTGCTTTTTTTAAACTAAAAAACGTGCAATATGTATGGCTCCTAAACAGAGGCAATATTACAATCTTCTTTACAATTTGAATAAACTATATTAATATTTTTACTTATATCCGTAAAATCGTTAATATTATATTTTTTCTTTATATATTCAGTCCAACCATTTGTAATTCCAGCATGAGTAAATACATAATCTCTTAATACATAAACTACATTAAATATATCTTTATTATCATTAAAAATTTTATTAAGTTCTTCAGCATAACTTTTTCTATATCTGCTTGCTGTAGGGTATCCAACTATATACTGAAAATCATGATTGCCTATAAGAAGCTCAACTTTAGAATTATTATTTCTTTTAAAATTTATAACATCTTTTAAATTATTAATAATCTCTTTATCTGTAAAAGTAATCCAACTATCATCACTATAATCACCCAAAAAAACTATCTTATCAAAATTATTATCTTTTAATAGATGTTTCCAGCAAGGCTTACCATGTAAATCACCAATAACAGCAACTTTCATATTATCACCTCCAAAAAGTGAATAACGTTTAAAGTATAATTACATAACAATGAAAAATCAAGCATGTTTTGCGTCGTTTTTATAATACTAAAAATCTTCAAAACATAACTCACAATACATAATTTATTGACACCATGTAATAAAAGATTTATAATCACTAATCAATTAGGAAATAGTAATGCAAAAAATAAATATATTCAAAAACAATATAAAAGATATTATAATAGCAATTAGTTTTATTCTAATAATTTCCATTACTTATATAGTGCCGTTTGTTACAATAGATATTTATAAAGTTACAAATAATTTATCAAATTTAGAAATATTTTTTAATAATGAATTAGTGTTTCTATTAAAAATACTATTTTCTTTGTTAATACCTCTTAGTTTTTTTATACTTAATATTTTATTTTCGCTCAAAAAAATATGCTTAAAATCTATAATTATAACAGCTATAATAATATTTATAATATCAATTTATTTATATAATTTGCCATATGAGATGTTAATAAAAATGAGTATATCAAAAGAATATATAAAATTATTAATTCATATATTTTCTGCAAACATGCTTATTATTTTTTCTTTGGCTCTTTCATATATTAAATATGATGTAAAACAAATATCTAATTTATACGATTTCTATACAATGATAGCTGAAATTATTATATGGGCTTTTTTATTATATTTTCTATTATCTATTATTTTTGCTTCAATATTTGTTTTAATTAAATTTAATAATCAATTAGATATAAAAAGTCTTACTATATTTTTAGTAAAAAACAATATGCTTAACCTAAAAATATTATACAGTATATTTATTATCCTAAACTCTTCTATAATATATTTATCCTATCTTCTATATAATAAAATGAAAAACACTAAATTATCAATAACATTGTCAAGAACTATAAGTATATTCATATCAATTAGCTCTCTGTCATTAATAGTGCTAAATTTAAAAAACAATATATTATCATCTCATAAATTATTTTTTTATTTATATGTTTTATTTTTAATTATATTTATAAAAATAATTTTCTTGTTTAGAGCAGATAAAAAGTTAGATAAATATGAATATATTTCTTATATAGTATCAAATATATTTATTATCATATTTTCTTTATTTCTAATAATAAAAGATGTTTCTAACATAAAATTTTTTATTGCAATCATATTATTTAATGCAATATACAATATAATTTTATCTATAATAAAAAAAAGAGTGTTTATATTTTATTATAATTTTGTTTATATAATTTTGTTCACCATTTTTCTATTTACTTGACTTTTTAAATAGTTATATTAAACTATTTAATTGGGAGAGAAAAGATGAAAAAAGTATTTTTATTTGTGTTATTAATTAGTTCAATATTCTGCTATAATCTTAGTGCCGTTGGTGTGAGTTTAGGTTTTGTTGGTCAATTTGGTATGAGCGGTGCTGTTGCTGATTCATCTTCAATGCTGCCATCAAGTTTTAGAGATTTTGATATGGGCTATTCATTTTTAGTTGGAATAAGAAATAATATAACAGACAATACAGCAATATCAATACTTGCAGATATCGGATATTATCATGATGCTTATGCTTTAAAATATGATATAAATGGAAAGAGAGCAACTGAAAATTATCAATTTGATAGTTTTATGATAGGAGGCGTATTAAAGTTTCATTTCTTTTTTATGTCTTTATCTGGAGGCAGCGGTGTAAAAATACCTATTAGTGGTAGTTACCGTGTAGAAAATAGCTCTTTAGAATATGGATATAATAGAAAATACTATTTTGATAGAGGCGATATAACTGATATTTTTGAAAATGCTTTAATACCATATGTGAAATTTTCTTTAGATTTTCATATATTAAATTATCTTCTTATAGGAATATATGTTAATTATGATTTCGCTCTAAATTTCAACAGCAGTGGTTATTTGAGCGATGTTAGAATAGCAAATAAGTCTATAAGTTCATTAGATTTGGGATTACAATTTGGATATTTCTTCAACGTTTTTGGAGATAGGTAGGATTTTAATAAATGAATAAATTAAATAACTTTTTAGATATTAGTGAAGAGGTAAAAACTGCTTTAGATGAAAAAAAGGCTGTAGTGGCATTAGAAAGTACAATAATATCACATGGCATGCCGTATCCTGAAAATATAGAAAGTGCTTTAAATTGTGAAAAAATAATTAGAGAAAATAATGCTATACCTGCCACTATTGCTATAATGAAAGGCAAAATAAAAATAGGCTTAAATAAAGATGAGCTTGAATATATGGGAAGTGCCAAAGATATTATTAAAGCAAGCAGAAGAGATTTGCCTGCAATACTCGCTTTAAAAAAAGATGGTGCTACAACTGTAACTACAACGATGATAGCTTCTTCTCTTGCAGGAATAAAAGTATTTGCTACAGGAGGAATTGGAGGAGTTCATAGATATGCACAAGATACTTTCGATATATCTGCAGATTTACAAGAACTTGCTAAAACAAATGTTGCCGTTGTATGTGCAGGTGCTAAATCAATATTAGATTTAGGGCTTACTTTAGAATATCTTGAAACTTTTGGTGTTCCTGTTCTTGGTTATAAAACCTCTAAGTTCCCTAATTTTTATACAAGAGACAGTGGTTTTGATGTGGATTATAAAATAGATACTATAGAAGATATAGCAAATATTCTTCATACAAAATGGTCTTTAGGTTTAGATGGCGGAGTTGTTGTATGCAATCCTATACCAGAAGAATATGAAATGGATAAAAGCTATATAGACAAAGTAATAGAAGATACTGTAAAAGAAGCAAAAGATAAAAACATATCTGGTAAAAAAGTAACTCCTTTTATATTAGCTAAGCTTCACAGTGTTACAGAAAATAAGAGTCTTAAGGCTAATAAAGAATTAGTTTATAATAATTGCCGTGTAGCTGCTAACATAGCTTATAGTTATTCAAACTTAGAAAAATAATAATAAATATATTTTTTAAATCGGATTTTATTCATATGGAAAGTTTAAACATTAAAGATTTTTTAAATTTCAATTTTTTATCTAATATAGAGCTTTCAGAGGATAATAAAAATTTACTGTTTGTTAAAAGCAATCAAAATTATGAAAACAATAATTATATTTCTGATGCTTTTATTTATAATATTGAAAATAACAAAACATATAAACTCACTTCAGTAAAAGATGCTTCCCTTGTCTCTTGGCTTAATAATGATACTGTAATATTTAAATCATCGTTACGAGATGAAGAATTAAAAAGCAAAAAAGATGAAGACTTTATTGATTATTCTTTGTTTTATTCTATTAATATAAATGGTGGTGAAGCAGAAAGTTTATTTAATATAGAGCTTGAAGCAGTAGATTTGTACTCAATAGATGAAAACAATTTTTTAATAAAAGCAATTTATGATATTAATAGAGAGAAAAAAAGAAAAGAAGATAATTATTTAGAATGGGTAAAAGAAGAAGTTGATTATGAAGTATTTGATGAAATTCCTTTTTGGGTTAATAATATAGGAATAACAAATAAAAAGAGAGAGAGACTTTATCATTACAATAAAAAAGAAAATAAATTAACTTCCATTACAGATGAATATAGTAATGTGAACTCTTTTAAATATAAAGACGGTAAAGTATTATGCATTATAAACTCTTTTACAGATAAAGCCCCTACCACTACAGAGCTTCGTTTGTATGATATAAATGATATTAATAACATTAAAGAAAAAGTTATTATAGATTCTAATAAATATGCTATATACTTTGCTGATTTTATAATTGATTATGATAATAAAGAAAAAATTATATCTGTTATGACAGACATGAAAAAATATGGGCTCAATGAAAACAGCGGTTTTTATTTAATAGATGAAAATAATAATATTAATCTTCTATATCATTATGATAATGGGCTTGGCAATATGATAGGAACTGACTCATCTTTTGGAGGCGGCAAGGACATTAGAGTTTATAAAGATAAAATATATTTCGTAGGTACAGAAAATGAAAATGCTCATATTAAATGTTTAGACTTTAAAGGCAATATAATCACTATAACAAATAAAAAAGGAGCTGTTAATTGTTTTGATGTTTCTGATGATAATATATATTTTATAGGTTTTAGAGATTTGAAACTTGAGGAGATATATTCTATTAATAATGAAGCAGAAAAGCAATTAACTTGTTTTAACGAAGATGTTATAAAAGAAAAAAGTTTATCAATACCAGAGAAAGTTTCATTTAAAACAAGCAATAATTTTGAAATAGATGGCTGGGTATTAAAGCCAATAAATTATGATGAAAACAAAAAATATCCTGCAATACTTGATATACATGGCGGACCAAAAACTGCTTACGGAGAAATATTTTTTAATGAAATGCAGGTTTGGGCTAATATGGGCTATTTTGTATTTTTCTGTAATCCTCGAGGAAGCGAAGGAAAAGGAAATGCATTTGCTGATATAAGAAAAATATACGGCACTATAGATTATGAAGATATAATGAAGTTTACTGACATTGTTCTTGAGAAATATACTAATATAGATAAAAATAGACTTGGAGTTACAGGCGGTTCTTACGGCGGCTTTATGGTTAATTGGATAATAGGGCATACTGACAGATTTAAGTGTGCAGTATCGCAGCGTTCAATATCAAATTGGATAGATGATTTCGGCACTACTGATATAGGTTATTATTTTAATCCTGATGAATTAGGAGGAGATGTTTGCAGCGGTTTTGATAAATTATGGCAGCAGTCTCCATTAAAATATGCTAATAATGCTAAAACTCCTACCCTATTTATACATAGCGAAGAAGATTATAGATGCTATCAAACTCAAGCCTTTCAAATGTTTACTGCTTTAAAATATTATGGTGTTGAATCAAGAATATGTTTATTTAAGGGTGAAAATCATGAACTTTCAAGAAGCGGAAAACCAAAACATAGACTTAGAAGATTAAAAGAAATTACTGATTGGTTTGAAAAATATTTAAAGTAAGTTAGATACTTGACAGATTTTTATTTTGATGTATATTTTTTTATTAAATTAATTTGGAGATTAAAAATTATGCCTACTTATGAATATAAATGTAAAAAATGCGGACATGAGTTTGAAGAGTTTCAGTCTATGACTGCTGAACCTAAAGCTAAATGTCCTATATGTAAAGGAAGTGCTAAAAGAATAATTTCTTTAAATGCTGGAGTAATATTTAAAGGTTCTGGTTTTTATGTTAATGATTATAAAGGAAAAAATAGCACATCATCATCTAATTCAGCATCTAATAAACCTAAGACAAGCTGCTGAGGAGTTTGATTAATAAGCTTATAGGTTATAAGCTAAAAAATAAATAATAAAAAATTAAGCTATATGTCAAAAAAAATATCTATAATGAATGTATCAGAAGAGGATTTATCTAAATTCTGTATTGAGAATAATTTTCCTAAGTTTCATGCATCTCAAATATTAAATTGGATATATAAAAAATATGCTATTTCTTTTGATGAGATGAGTAATATTCCAAAAGATTTAAGGGGATTATTAGATGAAAATTATTTCATACATAACTCAAAAATAGAATCCATTACAGAAGATGAATATGGTACAAGAAAATTATTAATATCATTATATGACAAGAAAAAAATAGAATCTGTAATACTCGGCAAAAATGAGAGAATAACTTTTTGTTTATCATCGCAGGTTGGCTGCGGATATGGATGTGCTTTTTGTGCCACTGGAAGCATGGGGCTTTCTCGAAACCTCACTGCTGATGAAATACTTGCCGAGTTTATATTGATGCGTGCAGTTACAAAAAAGGTTAATTCTATAGTGTTTATGGGTATGGGAGAACCTTTAGCTAATACAAAAAACCTATTTAAAGCAATAGATACCATTAACTCTTATAAAGGGTTTAATTTAGGTATAAGACATATTACAATTTCAACATCAGGAGAAGTTGCTGGAATAAAACAATTAATAGAAAGAGATTTGGATTGTAGATTGGCTGTTTCTTTGCATTCGCTTAAAAATGAAGTACGTGATAAAATAATGCCTATAAATAAAAAATATCCAATAGAAAACCTCATAAACATACTTAAAAGATACAGTAAAAATGGTAAAAGAATGATTACTTTTGAGTGGGTGTTAATAAAAGATGTTAATGATTCTGTTAATGATGCCTATAGATTGGTAAACTTAAAAAAAGAGTTTCCTTTCAAAGTTAATATTATACCTATGAACCCTGTAGAACATGCACCAGAGCTTCAAAGACCAAATAAGGATATTATATTAAGATTTAAATCCATATTAAAAGATAATGGAATAGAAGTTGTTGAGAGGTTCAAACAAGGTCAAGAAATTTTAGCAGGGTGCGGACAGCTTGCTGTAAAAAATCAATAATATTATAAACTTAATTTCTGTTTCTATTACTTAGATAATTCATAAGCCTATCAAAATCAGAATTCAAAACTAAATCTTCTGGAAAATTAATAGCTTCAAGCATATTCAAAGCAGCTTCATGATTACCTACATTATACTTTGAATGAGAATCTGAAGTAACTACAATATTTAAATTATATTTTTTGCATAACAATGCCACTTCTCGGCAATTTTTATCGCTTCCCTTTCTCACCTTAAAAGAAGCAGAATTAATCTCTATAAGTTTATTGTATTCCTTACAAAGTTTAACTATCTTTTCCATATCAAATTCAAACTTTGGATTTCCAACATGCCCAAGACAATCAATATAACTATTTTTCATTAAACCAGCATACCCATTAGTGTGCGATTCTATATTGGAAGGTGTAATACAATCTTCATGATAGGAAGCTATGACAAAATCCAAACATTCAAGCGTATTTTTTCTCAAATCAATATTTCCATCATAATCTATAATATTAGCCTCAACTCCTCTAAGAACTCTAATTCCATTTACATATTCAGGTATATTATGCATAGAGCCAAAATGCATAGGCTTAGCACCATCGCTAGACTTTGGACCATGATCCGTAATAGCAACAGCTAAAAATCCCCTTTCTTTAGCAGCACTTATAATCTCATCTACAGTGCTAAAAGCATGTTGACTTACTATTGTATGCGTATGCAAATCAGCTATTATTTTCATTTATTGCAAATCCTTATATACTTTTAGCCATATCTACTATAATATCTTCTACCTTTGCAAGTCCTATATAATCACTATTAAAACAAGCATGATAATTTCTTGCATCTCCCCATGCTCTTCCAGTATAATAATTATAATGTTTAGCTCTCAATTTATCTCTGTCTTTAAGAATTTTCTCTACACTATTGCTGTCTAATTTATATTCATTAACTGCCCTATTTATTTTATTTTCCATATCTGAATGTATAAAAACATTAATACAATTTTCAAATTTTTCTAAAACATAATCAGCACATCTTCCAACTATTACACAAGAATGCTTATTAGCAATTTCTTTAATAACATTGCTTTGAGCAAAAAACATAGTGTCTTGCAAAGATTCTCCATTACCAAATACCATATTACCAGCATAAGAACCAGATATAGCAAAGTTGAAAAGAGAAGGAGAAGTTAATTTTTGTTCATTTTCTTTAATATAATCTGGAGAAAAGCCTGTTTTATCAGAAGCCATTTCTATAATAGCCTTATCATAAAAAGCTATGCCTAACTTTTTGGCTACATTTTCTCCTATAAATCTTCCGCCGCTTCCAAACTCTCTGCTAATAGTAATAATAATTTTTTTATCCATAAAAGATTTCCTCCAATAATTTTTAATCGCTTAGCAAATCAATTCCTACTTTCTTTATTTTCAATAATATCTCATCAGTAGGTTTATCTTTTGCTATAATTGGTTCTCTAAATAAAATAATACCATTGTTTTTAGCATCATAAGTCCAGTCTCTCATCCATTTGCCATCACCCCAACTATAAGAACCAAACAAAAATACTCTTTTATCTTTCAGAACCGATTTTATATTATTATACATAGGCAAAAATTCACTCTCTTCTAAAGTTTCAGCCCCCATAGCAGGACAGCCTAAAGCTATTATAGGATACTCCACAGCTTTATTTATATCAAAATTATAAGCCTTAAACATATCCGCCTGATAATTCTGAAGCTCTATAGATTCTTTAAGAGCATTTGCCATAAGCTTAGTATTACCTGTTTTACTCCAGAAAACTATAGCTACTTTTTTGTCCATAAATTTATTTTTTTAAATTATCTTTTGCTTCTTCTATAGACTTTGATGCCTCTTCTAAAGATTTGCTTAAAGTATCCTCAGCACTTTTCTTTACATATTCTATAGTTTCACCTGCCTTATTTAAGCTATTATCTATAGCCTCTCCCGCCATATCTAAACTATTATCTATAGCATCATTAGCAGTATTTAATCCTTCATCTATTTTTTCATCAACATTCTCAAGTAATTTATCAACTTGTTTTTCTATATTTTTTTTATCTTTTTCACAAGAAACAAAAAATATTAAAAACATAATAGATAATACAAAAAATATTCGCTTCATAAAAAAGTCCTTATTTTAAGATATTCTAATTATATTAATAATATACTATTTGTCAAGATTATATATTTATACGTTTTATTAAATAAATAACGTATTTATGGAGTAGTAGTATCATTTTCCCAAATTATTGAAGATTTTGTCTTTCTTTTAAAAGTTATTTTTATTGGATTATTTGTCATTGCTTCAGCTAATTCTTTTGGCACAATTTGAAAGTTAGTTTTTAATGATAATGAAAACTCTATATCTAGCCATGCATTTTCTATACCATCATCACTACGAGATAAACTTGCTTTTATATCTCCTTTCACATTACAACCTATATTTGTTGCTAAAGTATATATTTTCTTTTGAAAAACATTTGTAAAAGCTTTTATACTTATTGGGGTATATGGTTCAAGTATCCATTTTGACTTCAATTGCATAGTCAATTGAGGATATTTACTTCCTTCTGGCAATTTTGGTATAGACTTATATATAAAATCGGTAAACACTTCCTTAACATCATCAGGTGTGTTTGGAACTTCAAAAGATAAAGCAGATATCTGACTATTTATATAATCTAAAGTTATAGTAATTATTCCATTATTAGTAACAAAATTTGTAATATAAACATAATTAGTTTCTGGACTAGTTATGACATTTTCTGGAGCAAGTATATTCGGACGCTCTTTTTGGCATGATGAAATAGACATTATAAAAATAAATAAAATAAAGGCAACACGTATCATAGTTCCCTCTTGTTTAGGAGCCATACATATTGCACGTTTTTTAGTTTAAAAAAAGCAGGTATTCCTTATAATTTAATTAACTAA
>NZ_CAKVGN010000092.1 GCF_934747485.1 uncultured Brachyspira sp.
TTGAAAAACAATTGGAAATTATATATAATTTAGCAAAAAAGGAGCTTTTTTAGTTATCTAGGACAGCCCCAAAATTATTATTATCATTTGTATCTAAATAAAATTTTTGCATATGGCTTTTAGTTTCTTCTATGCTTGTGAAAGGAAACCAAGGAAGATATTTATTAACTTCTTTGTCTGATAGAATACTAAATAATGCTTCTGTGTCATTGATGTTAAATTTTCTTATTATGAGTCTTTCAGTTGTAATCATATTTTTTTATAAAAGTTAAAAATAAAAGGGCATACAATAATATTGCAAGCCCTTATTAATTATAATATCTTCAAATTATTTATTAATTTTTCCTAAAAGCTTCTCAGCAATAGCACGTCCTGTAGGAGTGTTAGCAAGTCCGCCCTGAGAAGTTTCTCTAAATCTTTCGTCCATTCCGTCAGCAACTTCTTTCATAGCCATAACAACCTCATCAGCAGGAATAACACTTTTAAACCCAGCACAAGCCATCTCAGCACAAACTATAGCATGAACAGCCCCCAAAACATTTTTACTCATACAAGGCACTTCAACAAATCCAGCAACAGGGTCGCAAACAAGCCCAAGTATAGCAGATAGGGATAAAGCAAAAGCATGAGCACACTGTTCAGGAGTTCCTCCCATAATTTCAGCAGAAGCACAAGCAGCCATAGCCGAAGCACTGCCGCATTCAGCCTGACAACCTCCGCCCGCTCCTGCAAATGTGGCAAGCTGGGCAATAATATCAGCAAGCCCCGCAGCTGTAAACATAGAATGCACTATATCTTCTCTTTTATATCCTCTGTTTTCGCATACAGTAAGCACCGCAGGCATTATTCCGCAGCTTCCTGCTGTTGGTGCCGCTATAATCTTACCCATACAAGCATTATAACCGCTAACTGCCATAGCTGCTGTAACCACTTCACCTATAGTCTCTCCTAATATACTCTTTTTGTTTTTATAAAATTTTTCTACTATTTCAACACAATCCTCCTGAAGCCCTGTTACAAAATTAAATTTCTCTTTTTTACCATTTACTACAGATTCTCTCATAATATCATAATAGCCAGACATCTGCTCTATTATTTTATTCCTATCAACTTTCTGACTGTTAGCTTCTATATCTATAACTATATCACTAATTTTTTTATTTTCTTCTGTAGCAGTAATAACTAATGATTCAATAGATTTTATATCCATAATTTATTTTCCTTTTTTTATATATTATTAAATTAATATAATTTATCTAAAAATACAAAATCTCTTATATTTTCTATTTTTCTAATTCTCTCTTCTATTTCTTTTGATATAACATCAGTCATACCAATAACTATAATAGCATATCCTTGATTAGGTCCTTCAAATTGAGGAGTAACATTCATATTTTCTATGTTAATTCCGTTTTCAAAGATAATGGAAGTAACTTTAGCAATAATCCCCGGTACATCTTTATTAACTATAGCTATAGTAGGGAAGTCTCCTTTATAATGCACTTCTATGCCATTTACTTTATCTAATACTATAAGTCCTCCGCCAATAGATGAAGCTAAAATATTCGTCTCATTATTTTTGCCTTTTACTTCTATATAAACACTATTAGGGTGAAATGCTTCTCTTAATGTAGTAGGTATAAACTCATATTTAAGATTATTTTCTTCAGCTAGTTTATAACTATCTCTAAGTTTAGTATCATAAGTTTCTAACCCTAAAAGACCAGCTAAAATAGCTTTATCTGTGCCATGACCTTTCCAAGTGAGAGCAAAAGAGCCGTGCAAATATATTTTGGCTTCTTTTACATCTTCCCCTAAAATTTTTTTAGCTAGTTTACCTATACGGCAAGCACCTGCCGTGTGAGAACTAGAAGGTCCTATCATTACAGGTCCTATTATATCAAATAAAGTTGCCATAAAATTAGCCTCCGTTTTTATATATATAATTTAACATATTCAATATATTTTAGATATATGTTTTATTAACTTTTTTTGCATCAAATAAAAAAAAATAAATAAAATATTTGAATATTACTTTTTACAATATTGTTTTTTTAAAAAATAAAAAGATAACATTTAATTTTAAAAATATTTAATATTATTTAAACATAATAAAATATTATAAACAATATATTATGTTTAAATATATTGCTTACATTACCGATAATATATGCAAGTGAACAGAATATTATAAAATTTTTATGTTTACTAAATTATGTATATATATCTTAAAGAAAGAGGCAATATTAAATGTCAGTGAAGCAAATTTCAGATCAAGAAATATTATCAATGTATTTAAATTACGAGTCAATGGAGAAGGGGTTATCATTAAATACACTAGAGTCTTATAGAAGAGACATAGTAATATATTTGGATTTTCTAAGCAGAAACAAAAAGACAATTTTAAAAGCTACCAGAAAAGATATAGAAAAGTTCTTGAGTGAAAGAAAGGATAAAGGTTCAAAATCTAGGACAGTTGCAAGAAACAAGGTAAGCATAGTTAATTTATATAAATTTTTAGTAATGGAAAATTATATTTCTAAGAATCCTACTGATAATTTAGAGGTAATACGTTTAAAAAGAGTGTTGCCTGAGTCTTTAACTACAGAAGAGGTAGATGATTTATTGTCTGTGCATAATGAGAAAACAGATAAGGGTTTAAGAGATAAAGCTATATTTGAATTAATGTATTCTTCCGGACTTAGAGTTAGTGAAATTTGTTCATTAAAAATAGAAGATATATTTTTTGATGAGAAGTATTTAAAGATTTGCGGAAAGGGTAAGAGAGAGAGAATAGTTCCTATTAATGAAAAGGCTTTGGATATTTTAAAGAGATATATTCAAACGAGCAGAGTAGTGATGGTTAAGGGTAAAAAGACTAGTGAGTTGTTTTTAAACTTTAGAGGAGATAAAATTTCTAGGGTAGGTATTTGGAAGATAGTGAAAGAAGCAATGAAAAAAAGCGGTATAGAAAAGAATATTTATCCGCATACTTTAAGACATAGTTTTGCCACACACCTTATTCAGCATGGTGCAGATTTAAGATCAGTTCAAAGAATGTTGGGGCATTCTGATATCACTACAACAGAAATATATACTCATGTTGATTCTACACATTTAAAAAAGCAGATTGCCAAACACCCTAAATATACAAAACACACTAGACAAAACAGCTAAAATAAAATAATAATTGGAAAACACTTTATATGAAAAAAAGCATTATAGCAACTACAATACTCTTACTTATAGCAACCTCTCTTATACTTCTTACTTTTGGTATAGGAGAAAGGCTTACAATCATTAATTATAATAGTAATTTACAATATGCGATAGAAGAAGATAACAATAATAGAAAAACGCATAGAATAGATATGTATAATCCAGATTCTCTTACTTTAGTTCACAGCAAACCTATATTTGATGAATATAATTTGGCTGTGGATTTGGACGATTTTTATGTTGATGAAGATATAAGTGTGAGAGAGGATATAGAACTTTTCAGTCAGGAATTATTATTAAGCGATGAGGAGATGAGCAGCGATATGCCGAATCCTAATGTGCTTCCTGCTATGGTTTTCTCTGGAAATACTACTGATAAAACTTCAGATAAATTGAGCAAGTCTATAGATACAGCTATTGTGAACTCTAAAAAAAGAGAGGCTCCGCGTGTTTCTATAGATTTGTCTAAAATTTCAGTATTTAGATATGAACCTGTAGTTATTAATGCTTCTATATATACAGATGATAAAGTAGAGAATTTAAGTGTTTATGTAAGATATAAAAAAGATAAAAGTGTAAGAAAGAATGTTGATGACAGATATCCTATTAATGTATTTAAAATAAAGAATGCTCAATATAAAGCAACTTATTTGCATCCATTTGGCGGTGATTTGGGAGAATATCAGGCGGTTGTGCTTGTGCAAACTAAAAGTGGAGTTTACGGTTATACAAAAGATTTTACTGTAAAAGGAAGACAATCTCCGCCTGCTAAAGAGACTAAAAAGATAACTACATTAGAATATGCTATAGATTTAACTACTAAAAAAATTCCTAATTTAGAGACAGGAGCACTTACAGAGGATTATAATGCCATATACGATTGGGTTCGTTATATGAAATGTGATACTTTGTGGGTAATAGGGGGACAAACTACTGGTTGGACTGGCGGTATTACACCTGAAAAACCTTGGGCACCTGCTATGATTAAGAATGTTGAGAATTTAGCTGCTTCAAAATCTAAGGGAAATGTTGAGCTTGGTGCTTATGTTATGAGTTATTTTGCTGCTGGAGGCGGACATAGAAAGGGCGGATATGAAGTTTCTATTGGTTATAATTCCAGCACTAAAAGTTTGGTAGAAAGCAGGCATATTTCTTTGGGAGACCCTAAGAGGGTGCAGGATATTATAGACATATTAAAAAGATATGATGCTAATCCTAATATATCATATATTGGTTTAGACTTTATTAGAACTGGGGAAGTTGATGGTTATGAGTTGGTTGATGAGATGGTAGAGCTTACTGGAGTTTATACTCCTGCCAATTGGTCTACTATGAACAAGGCTGCTCGTATGCGTTGGCTTGCTGTTAATAGAGGCAGAAAGGAAGTAGGATTAAAATGGAGATGGTATAGAGCTCATAAGGAATCACTTATTATAAAGGCTATAAAAGAATCTGGAATAAAGAAAAAATTATGGGCTTTCACTTTGGGATGGAATCATGGGCAGGAACATGGACAAGACCCTTATATGTTCTTTGATGCAGGTATTGACTATGATGCTGTTATGATATATGAAGCTAGCCGTCCTCAGCATGTGGGTATGCTTGCTGCTTGGCCTAGATATTTATCCGGCGAGTATAATGTTTTAGTTGGTAATATGATTGATAATAGACTTCAAGATGGAAGTTTGAGGCCTGAACTTGAATATATGAGAAGAGTATATGAGTCTGAGGCTAAATTCAACAGAAGCAGCAGAATAAGAGGTATATTCTTCCATGATGTATCAAGAATGTTATGGTCTAAGTTTAGAGGTCCTAATACTATAAAAGAATGGGCTAATATTAATGCTTCTATAGTTTCAAGAATAGAAGAAAAATATTCTGAAAACCCATTTAATGTTACTGTGAAGCTTGATGAGAGAAATAGAACTGGGGTACTTACTATAGTTAATAGAACTTCAAGAAGACTTAATAATGTTACTATTAAGACTGATTTGTCTCAGGCTTTAGCTGCTATTGTTCTTGACAGTGAAGTTGTTATAATAGATGCCGGTGCTGCTGTAGAGATAGGATTTAAATATTCTTATGGCAGAAGCAGATATTCTTCGCTTATGTCATTTAGGGTGATGGCAGAATCTGGAGAGGAGAATGTTGCTGTTGCTTATACTCTTCTTAATTCACTTAGGGTTGTTGAGCCTAAAAAAGAAGAAGCAGAAGAGGAAAAGCCTGCTATTGTAGCTAAGGGCGAAGAGAGTAATAACGAAAAAACAGTAAATGATAATTAATTAGAATATAATTAAAGGGGCTTTGTAAAGAAGCTCCTTTTTTTATCTATACTGAAATGATTATATTTTTTCAATTTTTAGTTTTTTGAATATTGTTATTAATTTTATAGTTCAATATATTATACTTGTTTCAAAACTTTTTTAAATATTTTATAATAATTTTACAATTTTAATTCTATTGACAAAAAGTACATTTATAATTAATATAAAGCAATTCAAAATGGAGTTTAAATATGTTAAAAAGATTATTAATTACATTTTTGTTATTAATATCTTTATTTGCTATAAGCTGTAAAAGTTTGAAAGATACAATAGAAGAAAATATTATAGGAATAGACAAAACTTATGCAGGTATTTGGAATGTTGATGAAACTCCAAATGTAAGTGATATTAATTTTTCAGGTTCTTATATTATAATAAAAGAAGATGGGGCTATGGATTTCTATTTTGGAAAAGCAGATAAAACCTTTAGTTTTTCTTCAGTTTTAATATTAAAAGTTAAAAATGGTTAATAATAAAATATATGATAATAATGGTACTATAGCATCGAAAGAACATTTACTTGATATGACTTTTGAAGAGATAAATAATAATGATACGACATTTTCTTCTGCAGCAAATGTAATTTATACTGTTAAAGAAAATAATGTAGATACAATCATTAAAGGAGTTTTTATTAAGCAAGCAGAGTAAAAGTTTAATATAAAATTATTAAGGGGAGGTTAGTTAAAGTTTCCTTTTTTGATTTAAAAATATATTTTGTTAGTTTTTTATAAATATAAATTATAATTTTTGTGAAATAAAATATTGTTATGTATTAAATATGCTGTAAAGTCTAAAAATAACTTAAAAATTGAAGTTGTTTTGCTTCTTTTATATCAATACCACATGGGCACTTCCTTCGGTAGTAAAAGAAGTGGGGTGCGGGGCAAATTAAAATAAAAAAACGTTTTTGATAAACTTAAAGTTTTTTAGTATACAAATATGAAAGATAAAATTAATATAAGCAATGAAAATTTTAATGTGTCGATAGCATTATATAGACCGGAGATTCCATCTAATACTGGTAATATTGGAAGACTTTGTGTAGGGTTAAATATATCACTTCATATAGTATCCAAACCATCATTTATATTAAGTGCAAAAGAGATTAGAAGGGCAGGGCTTGATTATTGGGAAAAGTTAAACCTAATAAAACATGAAAATGAACATACCTTCTTAGAATATTGCAAAGAAAATAACAAAAGAATAGTGCCTATATCAAAGTTTGGTGCTATTCGTTATGATGAGTTTAATTATAGTGATGATGATATACTTTTGTTTGGAAGGGAAAGCACTGGTTTAAGAGAATCTATATGGGAAAATGATGCTGCTAACTCTGTGTATTTGCCTATGAGTGATGATATACGCTCTATAAATGTATCAAATACCGCTGCCATAGTTTCTTATGAAGCTTTTAGACAATTATGCTTAAATAAAATTAAATAGCTTTCTTTATAGTTTTTTCTTCATCATACAATGTAAATACAACACTTATTTCTGTGCCTACATTTTCTTCACTTTTTACATGTATGTCAGCGTTATAATTATTGCATATATTTTTTACTATTGTTAGCCCAAGCCCCGTTCCATTGACTTTAAGGTATTTGTTGTTTTTTACCCTAAAGAATCTTTCAAATATTCTGTTTAAATACTGCGGGGCTATTCCGCAGCCAGTATCTTTTACTGTAAAAATTGCTTTATCTTTATCGGTGCTTAGAATAATTTTTACGTTTCCGCCGTCATCTGTATATTTTATAGCATTATCCACAAGATTATTAACAACTTCTGTTATTTTTTCTTTATTAGCCATTATGAATGCAGATTCTATATTTAAGTCTATTGTAATATCTCTTTTTTGTGCTTTTAATTTATTACTATCATAAACATTAAGTATTATTTCTTTTATATCCATTTTCTCATCTATAGTCTCTTGCCAATTAGCCTCTATTCTGCTCAATGTAAGCATATCCATAACTAACTCTTTCATTCTCAATGCTTCTGTATTTATTCTATTTACAAAATCATTTAATTTTTTTCCTCCTCCGGTAGCAAGTAAAAGTTCAGAATAACCCAATATAGAAGTTAAAGGCGTTTTTAATTCATGAGAGGCATTGATAAAAAAATCCTGTTTTTCTATTTCTAATTTTCTAATATCTGTAACATCTTCAAATTTTATTAAAGCAGATATATTTTCATTATTTCGTATAGGTATAATTGTGATTTCTATATCCATATTATGTTCTTTTGAGTCAAACTTTGAGAACCTTGATAATTCTATTGCATTGTCTATCTTTTTTATTACATTTTCATCTTTTATTATTTCATTTAAATTATTAACAGTTCTCTCTCCAATATCCAAAAAATCTATAGCAAATTGATTAATAAAAAATATTTCCTTCTTTTTATTAACTGCAATAATTCCTTGAGCAATATTTTCTAATACATAATTAAGTTTTTCTTTTTCTGTTTGATAGGCTATTATGTTGTTATTTAAATCAACAGCAACTTCATTAATATCATAAATTATATTGTTAATATCATTAAACCCTGTAAGGTTTTTTGGGGTAAGTGAGCGGTTATTATATATATTGTCAAGTGTTTCTTTAATGATATAAAAAGGATTCATAATATTTCTTGACATTATAGGTAGCACAAAAGCCATTAATATTACAACAATAGTTATCACCATAACAGCTGTAAATAAAAATGTAGTTAAATATTTATTAATAGAGTCCATTGGGATAGATACTCTTAATATGTAATCAACATAGTCATCAGATTTAATTTTTTTTGAAGCATATATATAGGGGGTTTTTTGACTAATAGAAGTGCTTATTGAAAAAGACGGCTCATTATTTGTGTTGTGCAAGGCTTCTATAACATCGCTTCTGTTATTATGATTTCCGAGAGTTGTTTTTGCTGTGTCGCTTAAAGTATCTGCAATAACTATACCGTTTGTAGATATTATACTTATTCTTAATTCCTCTTTATCTGATTGTAATACAAAGTTTCTAAAATCTTCTTCTGTTTTAATATCATATATGCTTATTTCCCTTTGAAGCATATCTATAATATTAACAATCATTACTCTGCTGTACATAATATTATTGTATTGCACTGTAAAAAGAATTCCTATAAACATTAAAGCACTTGATAATATAAGAATGAATAATGATTTTAAAAATATGTTTCTAATCATAAAAAGTAAATTATATTTCTATTAATTTATAACCAATTCCTCTAATAGTAATAATATTTTCCTTTTTTAAATCTAATTTTTGCCTAATAGATTTAATATGCATATCTATAGTTCTTGTTTCCATAGAATGCTCCACGCCCCAAACTTCTTCAAGCATCATTTCTCTGTCTACAACATTATTAGCATTTTCCATAAGCAGCTTTAATAGGTCAAACTCTTTTTGCGTGAGAGAAACCTGCCTGTCATTAACATATACAACTCTTTTTTTTACTATTAGTTTAATCTCTCCAAAAGTCAATTCTTCTGTATCTATTCTTACATCTTTTTTTCTCAAATTAGCTTTAATTCTTGCTATAAGTTCTAATACAGAAAAAGGCTTTGGTATATAATCATCAGCACCCAAATTAAGCCCAGTAACTATATTAATCTCACTAGATTTTGCAGTAAGCATTATTACTTTTATAGGTAAGTGAGCATAATCCGTTCTAATTATTTTTAATATATCAGTACCTTCCATATCTGGGAGCATAATATCCAAAAGTATTAAGCTAGGTATATTATTTTTCAAAGCTTCAAGCATTTCTTTGCCGTTAGCAAAACATTCTATATTAAAGCCTGCTTCTTCTACAGTGTATTTTATTAGGTCTCTTATATTATCATCATCTTCTACAGAATAAATAAGTTCTTTTTCCATAAAATTTCCACTCTTCTATTAAATTTTATTTGTATTATATATTCATTTTGTTCAATATACAAGTGTTTTGATATATAAAATAAAAAAAACTTTATTTGTTTTTTACAATATTTTACAAGTTATTTAATAATACAATATTATCATTAATATAGTTAAAAATAAAAATATGCACAGGAGCCAGACATATTGCAGTTAGGAATTCCTTAATTTCTTAAAGTATAGCATAGGTGTATCATAATT
>NZ_CAKVGN010000093.1 GCF_934747485.1 uncultured Brachyspira sp.
ATGATACACCTATGCTATACTTTAAGAAATTAAGGAATTCCTAACTGCAATATGTCTGGCTCCTGTGCATATTAAAATCTATTTACACACCCCGCCCTTTATTATTTTTTGATTATATTTGATTTTTTAATTCTCTTTATATTGTATTAATCACACAGAAAAAGCACGCCCACCCAAGTGCTTATCAATTTTAAAACCTAATAAAACGCACGGTAAGCTTAGTATTCACTAATGAAAATTATTTTATTTTTAATGCATATAGTTTTAATATTAACTTAACCGTGCGTTAAATAATAATCAATAATTTTATGATATTTAAAAAATAGTTTTTTAATTTTGATTTTTATAAAATATATATTATAATTTCCAAATAATAATAAGAATTAGGAGGTTTATTATGAGTAATGAAGTATCTGATAGAAGTTGGGTTGTAACTTTACTTTTAGCAATATTTTTGCCAGTGCATAGATTTTATGTTGGAAAGGTAGGAACTGGAATATTATACTGGCTTACTGCTGGCGGTTTAGGAATATGGTATATAGTTGATATAGTTTTAATATTGTTAGATATTTTCACAGATAAGCAAGGAAGAAAATTAAGAAAATAAAAGTTTTTATAACAAAAAAATATAATAAAAAACCTCTAACAAAACTAATTGATAGAGGTTTATTTTTATAATCTAAAAAATTATTTTTATTTCCAAGTTGGTAAATAAGAACCTTTGAAATTCTCATTATAAACTTTTTCTACTATTTCAGACTGATAAGCAGCAACAACCTTTTTATATAATTCATTATCTTTATCAGCAGTTCTAGCAGCAATTAAATTAACAAAAGATTTAGTGCTATATATTGCAGGGTCATCTTTGAAAATATAATCAGAACCAGGGTTAAGACCAAAATCTATAGCATAGTTTCCGTTTATAACAGCACAAGCAACATCAGGAAGCAAACTATAAATACTTCCAGCATCAACTTCTACAATCTCTAAATTTAAAGGATTTTCTACTATATCGGCTACACTAGGAGAGTCTCCTGCTTCTGGTCTTACTTTTATTAATCCAGCAGCCTCCAATACTTTTAAAGCTCTTCCTCCATTAGAAGGGTCATTAGGTATAGCTACTTTATCTCCATTTTTAACTTCTTTTACATCTGTAATGTTTGTAGAATAAATATTCATAGCAGATATATAAGTATCAGCAATAGCAGTTAAATCATAGCCTTTATTTGATATTTCATCATTAAAATAAGCATAATGCTGAAAAGCATTCAAGTCTATTTCGCCATCATTTAAAGCCTGATTAGGAATAGTATAATCAGCAAAAGAAACTAATTCTACTTTAATGCCATCTTCTGCTAACTTTTCTACTATAGGATTCCAAATTTGATAATCAGACTCTCCTGCAAATCCAACTTTTACTATATTGTTATCTGCATTAGAATTTCCGCCGCCGCATGCACTAAAAGTTAAAATTAATGATGCAAAAGCTAAAACTAATAAAATTTTCTTCATAATATATTAACTCCTTATTAAAAAAATTATTAAATAATTATTTTATTTCCAAGCAGGTATATAAGCACCCTTAAAATCCTCAGCATAAACTTTTTCTACTTCAGCAGATTGATAAGCCTCTACCACCCTTTTATAAATATCATTATCTTTATCTTCAGCCCTTGAAGCTATTAAGTTTATATACATATTATTGTCATAATTTTTAGGGTCATCTCTAAATATATAATCAGCACCCGGATTAAGACCAAAATCTAAAGCATAATTACAATTAATAACCGCACAAGCAACATCAGGAAGTAAACTGTATAAACTGCCCGCATCCACTTCTATAATCTCTAAATTTAAAGGATTTTCTATATCATTAACTGTAGGATTATCAGGAGCATTATCTTTTATCTTTATTAAACCAGCAGCCTCCAATACTTTTAAAGCCCTCCCTCCATTAGCAGGGTCATTAGGTATAGCAACCTTATCTCCATTTTTTACTTCATTAACATTTGTAATATTATCAGAATAAATATTCATAGCAGATATATAAGTAACACCCAATATAGATAAATCATAACCTTTAGTATTAACTTCATTGCTGTAGTAAGCATGGTGCTGAAAAGCATCTAAATCTATATCGCCGTCATTTAATGCTTGATTTGGTATAGTGTAATCAGCAAAAGAAACTAATTCTACCTTAATGCCTTCTTTTAATAATTTCTCTTGCACAGGCTTCCATATAGTTCTGTCAGATTCACCAACATGACCAATCTTAACCGTGATTAAATCTTTTTTATTATCATTACTTCCGCCGCAAGAAGCTAAAAACAATGATAATGCAAAAAACAATAATAATAACTTTTTCATTATATATCATTCTCCTTCAAAAATAATTTAATTTTTTTAATGATTTAAATATTTTAAATATAATTTAAATATTTTAAATATAAAAAGAAATATTTTTCATCACATGGTAAGTGATAATTTATAATTTTTAGTCATAGTATCGCAAGAAGCATCAAAAAGTTTTTTCTCTTCTTCATTCATTTTAAGCTCAATTATCTCTTCAACTCCATTAGCTCCTAAAACTGCAGGCACAGAAGCATAAACATCTTTTTGACCATACTCGCCATTAAGATAAACAGAAACAGGTAAAACTCTATGCTCATCAGAAAGTATAGCCTTAGCAACCTCCGCAAGCGAAGTGCCTATTCCAAACTCAGTAGAACCTTTACCTAATAAAACGTCCCAGCCGCCTCTTCTTCCTTTATCAGCTAATTCTTTTAAATCTAATTTAGCATATTTTTCTTTACCCTCTTTCATAAGCTCAAGCAAAGGTTTTCCTGCTATAGTTACGCAAGACCAAGCAACCATCTGACTTTCACCATGTTCACCCAAAGCATAAGCGTATACGGATTTCTGATCAACATCAATAGCCTCAGATATAGCACGTCTTAATCTTGCAGAGTCTAATGTTGTGCTTGTAGATATTATTCTTTTAGTATCATAATTTAACTTGTTTTGTAAATAATGAGTAATAACATCAGCCGGATTAGAAATATTAATTATAATTCCATTAAACTTAGTCTTTTTAATATTAGCTACTATATCTTTCATAACTTCCACAGTAGCACCTAAAGTATCCATTCTTGTTTGATTTTCTTTAGGCAAAGGTCCAGCACACACCACCATCAAATCAGCATCATCAATATCACTATAATCTCCTGCTTTAACTTCAACTCTATGAGGAAGATAAACAGTAGCATCAAATATATCAAGAGCCTGAGCAAAAGCCTTTTTCTTGTCTATATCAATATAAACAATATCTTCAACTAAACCTTGTGCCGCTAAAGCATATCCCACATGTGAGCCTACATGACCAGCCCCTATAATAACTACTTTTCTATTTTTAATCATAATAATAAATCCTTTATAAAATATAACTTTTTAATGCGTAGCTTTTTTTACTATAAAATTACCGAGTGCCTGTATTAAACCAACAAGTATTACAAGAAGTATCACAGAAACATATATAATATCTAATTTATTTCTGTAGTATCCAGACTGTATAGCATAAGTGCCAAGCCCGCCTGCCCCAACTGCACCAGCCATAGCAGTAAGCCCTATTAAACTAATAGCTGTTATGGTAGTTCCTCTTGCTATAGGAGCAATACTCTCTTTTAAATAAACCCTAAAAATTATAGCTATAGGAGAAGAGCCCATAGACTGAGCAGCCTCAACTAAACCCGGATTAACTTCAGATAAAGCACTCTCCATCTGCCTTGCAAAAAAAGGTACAGTTCCGAAAATTAAAGGTAATATAGCACCCTTTACACCAATGGCAGTGCCCATTATGAATCTTGTTAAAGGTACAAGCATGGCAAGAAGTATTATAAAAGGTATAGCCCTAAAAAAGTTAATAACTTTACTTAATACTTCATATATTATAATGTTTTGCATAATGCCGTATCTCTTAGTAACAATTAAAAGTATACCCAAAAATCCGCCTACAAAAAATGATATAATACCAGAGTATAAAAGCATAATAAATGTTTGTATAATGCTGTCATAAAGCTTTGGTAAATCATTCATTACATTTGGTATTATTTTATTTAGAAACTCTAGCATCAGATATTACCTCCACATCAACATTTTTTTCTCTAAGAAACTCTATAGCTTTATTTATTCCTCCAGCTTCTCTTTCATGCATTATAATAACAAGCCCTCCAAGCAAACTATCATCTATAAACTCAACATTTCCAAAAACAATATTAGCATCAACATTGAAAGCTCTCGATATATGTGAAATAAAAGCCTCTACTACACCGCCTTTTTTATACCTAAGTCTTAATATACATTCATTTTCTTTTAATGCTGTAATGTCATTTTTCTCTTCTACTAAATCATATATTTTAGAAACGTTTGAAGTAGTGTCTATAAAATCTTGTGTTATTTTATTTTTTGGAGCAGAAAACACATCAAAAATATTACCCTCTTCTATTAAATTACCAGCATTCATAACCGCAACTCTATGACATAATTCTTTAACAACATTCATCTCGTGTGTTATTACAACTATAGTAATTTTTAATTTCTCATTTAATTTTTTTAATAATTTAAGTATAGAGCCTGTAGTTTGAGGGTCTAATGCACTAGTAGCTTCATCGCAAAGAAGTATATTAGGTTCATTAGCTAAAGCCCTTGCAATAGCCACTCTCTGTTTTTGACCGCCGCTTAATTGTGATGGATAAGCATAAGCTTTTTCCTTTATATCCACAAGCTCAAGCAAAGACATAACCTTATCTTCTACTTCTTTTTTTGAAAGTCCTCTATATCTTAAAGGATAAGCAACATTTTTAAATACATTTCTAGAGCCAAATAAATTAAACTGCTGAAATATCATTCCTATCTTTTTCCTTCTCTCTCTAAGCTCCTTTTGAGATAAAGACATCATATCTATATTATCTATATAAACCTTTCCAGAAGTGGGTCTCTCAAGCAAATTAATACATCTTACAAGAGTGGATTTTCCAGCACCAGAAAAACCTATTATTCCATATATCTCACCATCTTCTATTTTTATAGATACATTATTTACTGCATTAAGCTGTTTATTGTTTGCTGTTGTAAAAACTTTACTAACATTTTCTATTACTATCATTATTATTCCAATTTTAATTTTATTCTATGCATTATATAATTATATATATTTCTGTCAATAATAATTATGAAAACAATTTGTTTAGAAAATACATATAAATAGTAATGTTTATTCTAATACTTATATTATTTACACTTTAAAAAACGCCTATAGACTTCCCGCCCTTTTATATTTTATGCATAATTTAAAATTATTTATTTAAATTTATTTTACTGCCAAATTAGAAATTATAGCCCCACCCAAGTATTAATTAGATTTGCATATCAATTAACGCACGGTAAATAAACTTATAAACATAATAAAAATTATATCTTTAATTCAATTCATATTTTTTGCTTAGTTTAGCGTGCGGTGTAAAAGAAATATATATTAATTTTTAAATTGTCTTAACGGAAATTCACACTTCTTGTGAGTACAACACTCTTATCATCAAAATCAGTAACTTCAGCCCTAAACATATATTTACCTCGCTTAGGTATAAAACTGCCTCCTCTATAATAATGAGAATCCACTCCATAAACATCTTCAAATCTATAATCCGGCGATATATAATAAACATTGTTCTGCTTAATAAAATAAGTAAAATCATAATCTCTAAGCAAATCATCATTCATATATATTTTAACTCTCTTAAGCCCCATAGGAATGCTGCCAAGCAAATCATAAGCCTTAACAAATAATTTTATCTCATCATTATATTTTATAGACATATTATCTTTTATCTGTATCAACCTGCTTTCTGTTCTTAAATATATACCATGTATGAGCGGTGATTGTTCAGAGCCTTTATTCATATTAAGATAAGCAAGCGGGTCTATAACAAGCCCCTTTCTCATATCCTCTATTGTAAGATGTAAATGAGCCCCGCCGGAACGTCCAGTATTTCCTGTTAAAGCAAGAATATCATTTTCTGTTACTTTAGCATAATTTTTCTCTATGCTTCCATTGTCTATATGATAATAATAACTTCTAATACCTTCAGAATGCTCTACTATAAGAGTATTGCCGACTCCATATACAGGTCTTGTAGGGTCTTCATCAAAATCAGAATAATGCACTATCTCTCCGTCTGCTATAGGATATATAGGCATTCTGTTTCCGCCAAAATCTACCCCATTATGAAAATGGTCTGTTCTAAACTCTCCAAATGTACTTGTTATCCTAATCTTATTTTCATCAATAGGAATCCTCGCAAAAATTATCGCTTGAATAAATAAAACAAATATTAAAACAAAAAAACTTCTTTTTATCATAATTTCACTTTCTTATAGGCATATATCATTTTATCACTAACTATCATATATTCATTATATTCAGTAGATATATCAACATAATAAACCCAAGCATCTATACTCTTTTCAAATATCACCTCTTCAAGTTTATTGTCATATATAAGAACCTCACTATTTCCAGATTTAGATACACTCATTATAGTAGAATTAGTTTCCGCATTAAGCTTCATATTAACAGCATTGAGCATATTATATTTTTCTATATTTATTCTGTTAATTTCTTTACCATTGTTTAGAGAATATATTATAATGTCTCTGTCTGCAAGCATAAAAGCACGCATAGATTTTTCACTCACATAAGAAGATACATGCTTTCTTCTGTTTAGAGTAGTATCCAAATACCATAATGATTTGCCTTTAGAATCATATAATGTTATATATTCTGGTCTTATGCCGCTAATGGATAAAGCAAAACTTCCATACTCGCTTAAAGCAACAGATTTTACTATGTTTATCTCACTAAGTATTGTAGATATACTATAATCTACTTTACCGTTTCTATTTATATATGCTATATCACCGCTCGAAAAACCAGATATATAATCTCCTGTATATAAAGCAAAAGCACCGTCTGTAATAATTTCTCCATATTGTATATGTTCGCTTAGAGGGTTATTATCATAATCAAACATCTGAACTTTAGAATTATCACTCGAATGATAAATACTCCTATTAGCATAAGGTGAAATCTCTGGATATACAGAAGTATTAGTACGCCATAAAATCTCTCCGCTGCTGTTATAACATTCTATAACATTGCCGTATCTTTTATACTTAATGAAATATCCATTATTTAATGAAGCTAATTCCCCAAGAGATAAATTAGTGTAGTAGAAAGTTCTTCCTTTAGAATCAAAATAGTGAATTATGCCCTCAGGCTTTGAAAAGAAATTATGCTTAAAAGTACCTTCTATACTATAGTTATTATCATTAACAGGGTCTAATGTAGAAGATATTTCTTTATTCCATACATTAATTATATTATACTCTTCATTAAGCCTATTAGTGCCGAATATAAATATAAACAATAAAACTAAAATAAAAGCACTTATTAAAGTTAAATATCTAATAACAAAAGGTTCTGCATTATGTATATTTTTTACGTCTATAGTTTTAAAATCACTCATTAAAAAATTATTTTATCTCCGTAAGCACTCTCACATTAAATTTAGTAGGTTTATCTAATATACTCAAAGGGTCAAAAGTCATATTACCTGCTCTCATCTCCCAATGACAATGAGGTCCTGTAGACATACCAGTAGAACCTATAAGCCCAATAACATCTCCCTTTTTAACATACTGCCCCTCTTTAGCTATAAGTTTAGACATATGAAAATAGGTACTAAAAACCCCTTGACCATGGTCTATAACAACACAATTACCTCTTACAAATAATTCTCTTGAAACTCTCACAACTCCATTATTAGCAGCAATTATTGGTGTGCCGTTGGTGTTGGCAATGTCAAAGCCTTGATGGTATCTAGCATAATCTTTAGTATATCCTCTAAAAGCACCAAAACCAGAAGAATATCTTCCTTGTGCAGGCATTATATAAACACTGTCTGCATAATTTGTCGGAGTATAGCTTATGTAAATTTTACCGTTAAGAAGTTCTCTTTCCTCTTTTGATTTTTGAGGGTTACTTATAATATTTTTCATAGTACTTGTAACACCCGGTATTTGTTTAGGTTTTGGAGGCGGCGGCGTAAAATCTAAATCAATATCTAAAGCCACTGTAACTATAGTTTTATCTTTAAGCTCAAGATTTGATTGAAATTGATATTTTTTATCTTGAGCACCTACATATATTCCAAACACACTCTTATAAACTTTCATCTTATCGCTTGCATCTTTTACTTCAAAAAATTTTACTATAGGTCTTGCACTGCCCATAAGTTTTGGATTTTTTATTTTTATATCATCTTTAGAAGTTATGTAAATAGTAGAAACTTTACCAGCATAAAATGGATAAGGATCAACATAAACTTTTAAATCTTTGTCATAATTTTTAAAATCATTAATAGAGTTAAATTGATTAGCCCTAAGATAATAAGCACCATTAACTAAATTAATCTCTCCTCCGTCCTTTATAGAAAGAGATGTATTTTCTGATAGATAATAATATTTATTTTTTATTTTTATCTCAGCAAAAGCATTTTTTGAAGTTTTAATAGTATCTCCATCATAAACCTTATTGCTAAGGTTAGAAGCCTTGCCGTTTCTCAAAACTTCTATTTTCCCAAGATATTTAAAATCATACTGAGAGTATAATGATAAAGATAATAAAAAAACAAAAAATACTATATAATTTTTCATAAATAATAAACCTCCAAAAAATATTACATCTTATAATTGTCAAGCTGCAAAAGATGTTCTTTTATATCTTTATTGGAAGGAGCTATTTCAAATGCTTTAGTAAGATAATTTTTAGCATTAGAAATATCTTTTTTCTTAAAATAAGCCCAACCTAAAGAATCTAAATATGCAGGATTAGAAGGGTCTTTATGTAATGCTTTTTTTATTTCTTCTATTCCCTCATCTATATTAATATCACTATCAACCAATATAAAACCTAAAGAGTTTCTTGCATTTGGATTTTCTCCGTCTAAAGCAAGAGCCTTCCTTAAATACTCTATAGCCTTTCTCGAGTTTTTCTTTTTATAATAAACATATCCGAGCACAGAATAAATTTGAGTATTTTCTATATCATAAGATAAAGCATCAAGAAGCTCAAACTCAGCCAAATCATACATCTCTCTAATAGCATATATATAACCAACAATAACATGTGCCTGCATCATTCTAAGCGGATTATCAAGTCTTCTTAAAATCTTATCGAAAACTTCAAGTGTATTATCATAATCCTGCATCTGGGCATAGGATAAAGCAAGGTGGTATCCAGATTCTATATCATTGTTTTCAGCGAATATCTTTTCTAAAGAATCAATAGCCTCTTTATAGTTCTCGTTTCTAAATAGTTTTATACCCTCTTCTAATTCTATTTTTCCAGAACCTATACTCATATACGCTCCTATTGTTTTGTTATCATATTATTTTTATGTTATCATATTATTTTATATTTAAATAAAAAAATCTCAATATATTCATGAAAAAAGTTTTGTTTAGGAGCCATAGATATTGCACGTTTTTTAGTTAAAATAAAGTAGGTATTCCTTATAATATAAATAGCTA
>NZ_CAKVGN010000094.1 GCF_934747485.1 uncultured Brachyspira sp.
TTAGTTAATTAAATTATAAGGAATACCTGCTTTTTTTAAACTAAAAAACGTGCAATATGTATGGCTCCTAAACATATAGTTTGCGTTGTAAATATTGTTTTCTTCATTTTCTTTTATTATTATATTATAATTATCTTTTTTCATTTCATTATAAAATATAAAAGAAAGAGTCATTAATATAACCGCTAATATACCAAATTTCATTACCGCACCTTTTAAATGATACTACAAGCATATTTATCATAAATTGATTTTTATTTCAAGTATATTTATATATTTTCCTTTTTGTATAGATTTCATTCAAACGGCGATTGAAGGAAGAGCCTGTGGTAACAATTGTACAGAATTTACTTACTGTAAATATATATTTGATATTGAACATCTTTATATATATTTTGTAAGAAAAATTATATTAAGAGAATCTATAGTATATTTGCCTTACATTGGATAATGCTTTTGTAGAAAGTAACCATAACTGAGATTAAAAATAATTTTATGCTTTTGTATTTAATAATTAAGTTTATAAAATCAAATCATAAATTAAAAAATATAATAATTTTTTCAATTATAAACAGATATACTCTGCTTTAAATTATGATGCACCTATTAAGAAATACTTAATGCAATATGTATCACTCCAATGTAATTACAAATTATTTATATAAGTTTAACTTAAGTTTATATATATGCTTTTATAAATAATAACATATAGAAGAAAATAAAAAACATAATGTCATATTTTCATAATTTAATTATATAGCTAAAATGACGAAAATAATTAACTGTATAGTTGTTTAAGGTATGATATGATAAGTATTAAAAGAAGACGTCAAATAAAAGCTGCTATTATAATATCTTCAATATTGATTATAATTTTAATTGTAGGTTTAATAATAGGATACTATCCTTTTGGTCTGCATCAAAAAAACATGAAAAATATAAATATGCCTAAAGATAGTATTATATATATAAGTGCTAAAAGTATAAATGAAAGCATATCTAAATTTACAGGTTCTGTATATGCTTATAGAATATCTCATGATGAGTCTATGTACGATTTTTCTATAATGATGAAAACTATCGATGCTTTTTTTTATAATTTAAAAAATAATTCAAATTTTTTTATAAAACAACTTTCTAAAATTTTAACGTCAAGAAATGCTTCTATACTTCTGTGGAAATATAATGATAATCTTTCAAATTCAGAGTTATTATATTTTTTTGATATAGGTAAAATTAATACTTTTTTGGCAAATAGTTTTTTTAATTTAAAAACAATAAATATAGGCACTATAAAATATGAAATAAAAAAAGAAATATATAATAATTATAAAGTGTTTGGAATAGTAAATAATGAGCCTTTAATTTATTTTTCGTTTTACAATGGTATTGTTATAATTAGTAAAAATTATTCAAGCATAAAGAAAATTATAGATTTCTTTGATGCTAAAGCGGGAAGTTTTGAAAATATCAGCGTATTACAAAATTCATCATTAGAATATAATCCTGATATTTCTTTTTATATAAACAAAAAATCATTTGATGATAATAAATGCGAAGGTTCTTTATTTTTTAAACCAATAGAATATTTTAAAGATGTATATGGCATATATGGAAATATAAAACTATATGATGATAATGGAAGAATGGATATTTTTGTTGATTATCAATATGGAGCTTCTGATAAGTTTGAACTTTATAATTTAAACAAAAAAATGAATATACAGAATTATTTGCCTTATCAAAACACTGTTGCATATTTATCATTAAAGTCCTATATTTCCGGACTATACCCAATTATATATAATGATTTAAAAAATGATAATAATACAAAAATAAAAAAAGAATTATTAAGTCTCTTCAATAAAATGAATAACAAATATTCTTTTTTGAGTATTATCAGTGATTTATATGGAGAGATGGCATTAGCTTATATAGAATCAAGCAAGATAATTTATCCTGTTATGATATTCAATATAGAAAACTATGATAATATTCTGCCGAAATTAGAAAATGAATTATTAAAAAAATATATTAACATTACAAAATCAGATAAACAATATAATAATAGTTATATATATTCTTATACTTTTCCTGACGGCTCATCATTATATTATACATTTATCGATAAAATATATTTCTTTAGTGAAGATTCTAAGGCAATAGAAACAGCTATAAATAATATGAGTAATCAAAAAAACTTAAATGAGATGATAAAGAAGATAGATGATTATAATCCAAATTATATATTTACAATACAATTAGAAAAGGCAAATAGCATATTAAAATATTTTAATGTTCCTCTTAGAAATTGGAGCTATCCTAATAATTTAGTAATAGGAAGCAGCATAAACTCTAATCATACGCATATAAATATAAGTTTTGATGCAAATTTTACAAAATTAAAAAATAATTGATAGCAGTATTTAAAATTATAAATTATAATTAATATTATTATTTTGTTTAATAGGATATATTAAAATGTATTTAAAAAACAAAGCCAAAAAAATATGGCTGTATCTAATTTCTAATATTAACCATGATAAATTAGAATCTCTGCTTTTAAAAACTAAAGAAATATTTAAAGCTATGCAATCATCAGGAAAGCTTTATATATTTAAAGACAAAATAGAAATATCTATCAGCATGATAAAAGACTATATAAGCGGTAATTATAAAAATGTTCCTTGGAAAGTAATATCCGCAATAGGGGCATCATTACTTTATTTACTTCTTCCATTTGATGCCATAGCAGATTTTTTCCCATTAATAGGTTTGCTTGATGATGCTTTTATTATAGGGTTATGTATAAAACTTTTTAATGATGAGATAGAGAAATACAGAGAGTGGAAATATGGAATTTATGATTACACAGAAGATATAGAGAGTAAAGAAGACGAAGAATAAAAAACTACGCGTCTGAGAGGATTCGAACCCCCAACCGGCGGAACCGAAATCCGCTGCTCTATCCAATTGAGCCACAGACGCTTTTAAAATTTAATTAATAGTAATTAATTATCGGTAAATATTTTTATTATTATAGCCTATTATAGTTTAGGAGCAAACCTTAAACCCAATTGCAAACCCAAATCAAAACTATCAACACTATTATATTCATTATCTATAGCATTTTTTTGAGCCAAACCAAAATCATATCCTAAATAAGCACCAATATTCAAAGCCATTTTAGAGCTAAAAAATATAGAATAATCAAAAGTAAGTTTAATATAAGGAATAACATTTCTGCCATTATATATTTTTTCTATATCTTTTCTTTTTAAATCAGTTGTAGCTTTTTCATTTAGTCCAAATGCAGTAGTATCTACCTCATAAACAGCAGTAATAGGTATCTTAACACCAGCACCAACTCCTATAGCAAATTGACCAATATTAATTTTTGGAAGCAAACCAACTTGAAAGCTATGAGTATACATGCTTAAATTCATTTCAGTTTTTTGACCTAAAATTTCAGACTGAAGTAAATACATTTTATAGCTATCATAACTATAACCAAACTCGCCTAATATGCTAATACCCAATTTGCCAATACCTATCATATATCCAATTTGAGCAGTAACTCCAGAGTCAAAACCAACCTTACCTTTATCAGATAAAGCCTCATAAGTACCAGTAGGAACACCAATAGATAAACCTAAAGGCACATTAATTATAGCTTCAAAACCGCTAGCAGCAAATACTGATATATTGCTTATTGCGAAGATAGAAAATATTAATAATAGTTTTTTAATTTTTTTCATTTTAGCCCTCCATAAATATAAATGGTATATTAAAGAGGAAAAATATCAAGTATGATTGCTTTTTTATTTAGGAAGGGCGAAAGACGGGACTTGAACCCGCGACATCCAGATCCACAATCTGGCGCTCTAACCAACTGAGCTACATTCGCCATAATAAAGAAAAAAAAGAGTCTTTGATTTAAGACCTTATACGCGCCAGACAGGAATCGAACCTGTAACCTACTGCTTAGAAGGCAGTTGCTCTATCCAATTGAGCTACTAGCGCATTCGGGATGGTGAGACTCGAACTCACAACCCCCTGCTCCCAAAGCAGGTACGCTAACCAATTGCGCTACATCCCGTTAAATATGTTTTTCAATTATATATTAATTTCTTTTTTTGTCAACTAATTTATTGTATTATTTTTATTTGAAAAATATTAAAAACTTGACTTATTAAAAAAAAAATATATCATAAAGCTCTAAAGGTTATAATTATTATGTCTAGATATATAGTTCCAGAAAATGATATTATTAGAACTGCAAATTGGATAAGCAATTTTCTAATAAGAGAAGGTTATAATATTGATTATACCATTGAAAGTTTAAATGAAATTGATAAGTTCTTCAAAGAAAAAATAAATAAAATATTAGAAAATGATGACAATAATAGAAGCTTTATATTTGCTATAGCAGCGTATATTGGAGAAATTATTAAAGCACATTTTAATGGTAAGTGGATTATTTCCAGAGAGATTGATTTAGATGATGAGGTTATAGGAATATATATTAATGATTATGGTACTATATATCCGCTTAATATAACATTAGAGCTTATTCAAAAACAATATACTCTAAAGCAATATATAAAAGAAAAGTTTAATACAGATATTTAAAAAAGGATTTTCGCTTATGATGAGTTTAAATGAAATTTTAGATAATGTGAAAAAATCATATATAATGCTTGATTTAAAGGCAAATAATAAACAAGAAGCTATAAGCGAAATGTTAATATATGCAGAATCTAACGGACTTAGAATAAATATTTCTAAAACTATAGAGTGTATGTTTAAAAAAGAAAATATTATATCAAGCGGTTTAGGTTATGGAGTAGCCTTTCCGCATTTAAGGACTAAAGAAGTTCAAGAAAATGAATTAATATTTGCAATATCAAAACCGGGTATTAACTATTATGCTTTAGATCAAAAACCTGTTCATTTACTTACAATGTTTTTAACTCCTATAGATAAAAGCGATAAATATTTGCAATTATTATCTCTTATGACAAAGATATCAAAATTAAGCATGTATACTGTATTATTATTAGAATCAAAAACTCAAGAAGAGTTTAAAAATAAATTATCAGATATGGTAAAAGACATTATAGGCGGTAAATAAAATGAGAAAAGTAACTGCTATAATACCTGCAAGATATGATTCTACAAGATTTCCAAAGAAACTTACTTATGAATTATTAGGCAAGCCTATAATTATTGCTGTTTATGACAATGTCAAGGCTGCTAAAGATATAGATGAAGTTATAGTGGCAACAGATTCAAAAGAGATAATGGATATATGCGAAAAAAATAATGCTAAAGCAGTTATGACTTCAAAGCATCATACTTCCGGCACTTCAAGAATAACAGAAGTCGCTAAAAATATAGATTCTGACATTATTATTAATGTTCAAGGTGATGAGCCTTTAATTAATGAAGATGTGCTTAAACCTGTTATAGATGCTTTTGATGATGAGAATGTTGATATAGCTACTTTAAAAACAAAAATTGATGATTATAGCCCTTTAATTAAAGATGAAAATGCTGTAAAGGTGGTATGCGATTATAAAGATTATGCGATGTATTTTTCAAGAGCTACTATTCCGCATAAAAGATTTGACCAAGATATATTAGTTAAATATTATAAACATATTGGAGTTTATGCTTTTAGAAGAGAGGCTCTTTTAAAAATAGAAACCCTACAAGAATGCGAATACGAAAAGATAGAAAAGCTTGAGCAGTTAAGATGGCTTTATAATGGAATGAAAATCAAAGTATTAGAAACTAATCATTTTATACATGGAATTGACACAAAAGAAGATTTGGATATTGTTCAAGAGTATTTAAAAAAAGAAGCATTTATAAAATTAGGAAATAATGCTTAAAAAATTTTTTACTGTTGTTTTTAATATACTATTTCCAAATCATTGCATCATATGTAAAAATATCATGCAAAGTGATAATATGAATTATATATGCATAGATTGCATTAACAAATTAAGCTATATTCACAGAGATGATTATATAAGATGCAATCGCTGCGGAAGAGTGATAGACACAGAAGATTCAACTTGCATATGCTCTTACGAAAACATTTATTTTGATGAATGTAAATCAATGCTTTATTATGATGATAAAACAAGTAATTTAATTCATAAGATGAAGTTTAGCCATAGATATTTAATTTGTAAAGATTTTGCTGTTATGCTTTCTTTTTATTATAAAGACTATATTAATAAATTTGATGCTGTTTCGTTTGTGCCTCTTGGAAAAAATAGACTGCTTGAAAGAGGCTATAATCAAAGCGAACTCATAGCAAGACACATATCAAAAATAATAAATATACCATTAATAGAAAACATTATAATTAGAAAAAAAGAGAGTAAGCCTCTTAGCATGATAAAAGGAAAAGAGCTTAGAGAGAAAGCAATAAAAAACGCTTTTAAAATAAACCAAAAGTATAAGTTTAATAACAATAAAAAAATAAATATCTTGATAATAGATGATGTATTTACAACAGGTTCAACTATAAATGAGATGTCATTAGAATTAAGAAAATTAGAGTTTATAGAAAGAATAGGCGTACTTACGGTAGCGTCAGCGAGATAAAAAATTAGTTTTTATTTTTTATTATTCTCGGGGACTAGCCCCCCTGCGAAGCGTGCCCTTAGAGTACACCCCCCCCCAGTTCTTTTACGACCGAAGGAAGTGCCTGTGGTATTGGTATAAAAGAACCAAAAGAACTGCATTTTTAAGCTAAAATTTAGGTTTTATTCTATTATTTTATTTAATACATATTCCTAAATAATTGGCTATATTATGTGCGTTTTTTGCAACTTTTTTGTGCGACAAAAAAGTTGATAACTTCTCTATAATTCATAAAGATTGGCAATATATATTTACTATTGTAATGCTAAAAAATTTTAAGTTTGAAAAATATTTTTAAGTTTTTTATTTGTGGTGGCTTTGCCCCCACACCCCCAGTTCTTTTGTTGGCACAAAGAACCAAAAAGACTGCATTTTATATAAAATTAATGTTTTATACTATATTTTACTCTATACAACAATATTTTATTTTATAAAAAAAATTATAATTAATATTCTATATCAATAGTTTTGAAACAGTTATAATAAAAAACTAAATGTTCATTTCTTTCTTTAAATAATTTGCCTTAATAACAAAATCTTCATTCTCTCTAAAAAACTCTTCTCTATCAAGCTTCAATAATTCTCGCATCTCATCTTTTGCCTTACGCATAATCTCAGCATCTTTCACAATATTGCCAAGCTTAAAATCTGCTATACCGCTTTGCTTATCCCCTAAAAACTCTCCAGCACCCCTAAGCTCTAAATCTTTTTCAGCTATCTTAAAACCATCAGTAGTTTCGCATATAACATTAATTCTCTCTTTTATTATATCATTAAGCTCACTATGAAGTATTAAGTAACAATAGCCAAGCTTATCGCCGCGTCCAACTCTTCCTCTAAGCTGATGAAGCTGTGATAAACCAAAACGCTCTGCCCCTTCTATTAATATTGTCGTGGCGTTGGGATTGTCTATACCTACCTCAATTACTGTTGTTGAAAAAAGCACCTTTATCTCACCGTTTGAAAACCTATTCATAATATATTCTTTCTCTTCATCTTTCATCTTGCCATGTATTATTTCTATGTTTATATTTTCAAAATAGGTTTGCTTAGCCCTCTCAAACTCGCTTGATAAAGTGATTATACTGCTGTCATCATTCTCTATGAAAGGAAAAACCACATAACCCTGCTCACCTTTTGCTATTCTGCTTTTTAAAAACTTATAACAATGGTCTCTTTCATATAACTCTTTATATTTCGTAAGCACACCCTTTCTTCCTTTTGGCATGCTCTTAATAATAGATAAATCCAACTCACCAAACAAAGTTAAAGCCAAAGACTGAGGTATTGGCGTTGCTGTCATTAATAGATAATCAACATTATTTCCTTTTGACAACAATTTATTTCTCTGATTAACTCCAAATCTCTGCTGTTCATCTACTATGGCATAAGAAAGATTTTTAAATACAACCTCATCATATAATATAGAGTGAGTGCCTACTAATATATGAGTTTTACCTTCTCTAAGTCTTTTTAATGTATATGCTCTTTCATTTTGACTCACAGACGAAGTAAGTATATCTATTTTTATAACATCTTCTAAGTTTGCATTTTTTATTATTTTTTTAAAAGTATAATAATGCTGAAGTGCTAATATTTCTGTGGGAGCTAAAAAAGCTGTTTGAAAATTAGATTCTGTTGGTATTAATGCCGTTAGAAATGCCACAATTGTTTTTCCAGCTCCAACATCTCCCTGAAGAAGCCTAAATAATTGCCTATTAGAAAACATATCTTTTTTTATCTCTTCTATAGCGTTATTCTGGTCATCTGTGAGGCTAAAACCTAAACTTAATTTTACCCTCTCTAATAAATTACTGCTATTATACCTTTCTTCTTTTATAAGTATATTTGGTCTTCTCTCACTTAAATGTATATACTGAAAAGTTAAAAACTCTTCAAAAACTAAACTCTCTCTTGCCTCTTCCAATGCCTCAAAAGATGTAGGAAAATGCATCTCCATTATAGAGCTTACAAAGTTTTTTAATCTGTATTTTTTCTTGATAACCTTTGGTATATCATATTGCATATTCTTTTCAAATTTTTCTAATTCGCTAACAATTAAAGTTCTTAATTTTTTCTGAGAAAGTCCTTCTGTAAGCGGATATATAGGCACTATTTTTCCATATGATAAAGAATTTGAAGAAGGCTTTTCAAACTCCACAAACCTGCATTGCACCTTTCCTCTCATATTGCGTATAAACTTCCCGGTGAGATATAATTTTGCTCCCTTAGAAGCACCAGCAGGAACACGCCCTCCATATATTGGCACTTCGCATAACGTGATGCCGTCTGTTACTATAATCAAAGGCTTCTTCCTAAACTGAAAAGTAAAACTTCCTACATCTATGACTTCAACATACACAACACAGTTTTTATCTGGATTTTTTAAGGCTTCATTTATCTTTAGTGTATTTCTTCTGTCTTCATAAGTCCTTGGAAAAAATGTTATTAAATCATAAAGTGTGAATATATTTTTTTTAGCGAGTGTTTCTGCGTATTTTGGTCCTACGCCTTTTATATATTTTATATCTGTAGTGAAAATCTCTTTATTGTAGTCTTTCATATAACAACCATTTTATATTAATATATATTATTTCAGCATAAAATTCTATAATAATAAATAAAGCATTTTATTAAAAAAGAATAAAAAATCTAATACATTAATTTTTTATTACAAATATTTTTAAGCAAGTTATTTAATAAAATACATATCATTGCACAGGAGCCAGACATATTGCAGTTAGGAATTCCTTAATTTCTTAAAGTATAGCATAGGTGTATCATAATTT
>NZ_CAKVGN010000095.1 GCF_934747485.1 uncultured Brachyspira sp.
AGCTATTTATATTATAAGGAATACCTACTTTATTTTAACTAAAAAACGTGCAATATCTATGGCTCCTAAACAGATATTTTGATATTTTGCCTTGACATTTGTTTAAATTCTTATATAATATTAATTGTATTGTTAAATAATACAATTTTTCATAAACCTCCTTATCACCCTGCAGATCCTTTCTCGGGGTGATACTTTTTTAAACACCTTTTTATAATTGAATGTATAATTATTAAACATGTATTATTTGTATAAATGTTTTATTATTAAACATAATATATTGCTATCTTGTCTATGTTTTAATAAATGTGTAATTTTAATAATTTCTATAATATTTTGATAAATAAAACTAATAATCCAATCATGTATTAGCATTTTATGCTATTATTTTTATGTTTTTTAATAAATATAATAATAAAAAGATAATATTTTTGGCACGATTATTGCATATATTATAGGTGTAACTTCTGTAAATAATTAAGAGGAAATTAAAAAGGAAACAAAAAGGAGATTAAATGCAAGAAGAAGAAATGAAAGAAGGCAATGAAGCTGCTAGTAAGGGTAGTGAGGACATTGCAGAAAATAATTCTAATGCAGAAGCTAATGAAATTAATGAGACTAATGAAGTTAATGAAGAACAAAAAGAAAATTTAGAAAATAATGAAGATGAAATTAGCATTCTAAAAAAGAGAGTAGAAGAGTTAGAAAATGAAGTTTCTGATATGAAAGATAAATATATGCGTGCTATGGCTGAGGCAGAAAATATTAGAAAGAGAACTGCCAAAGAAAAAGCTGACGGCATAAAGAGAGCTAATAAAGGTTTATTATTATCTCTTATCAATTTTATGGATAATTTTGAGAGGGCATTAAAATCTTTTGATAATGATGAAACTATAAAGGGAAGCGAATATTATAAGGGCGTAGAATTAATACATAAACAGTTTATAGATTTTTTAACTGATAACGGTGTAACTGAAATAGAGGCATTAGGAGAGGAGTTTGACCCTAACTTGCATGAGGCATTAACTATGATAGAAGCAGCTGATATTGATAAAGAGCAGGTTGTAGAAGTTTATGCTAAGGGCTACAAATTAAATGATGAACTTTTGAGAACGGCTAAGGTTGTGGTTGGAAAACCAAAAGCAACTGAATAATAAATTTTTATTTACTTTATAAGGAGATTTTTATATGGCACATATTCAACTTTTTAGAGCTTATTTTGAACCTAAAGATTCAAAGAAAGAGAGCATAAATCATATTAATAAGGTTTTGCAAGATTTAACAGATGAGATTAACAGACATATAGAAAACAGAGAAGTTATCAATGTTGATCTTAATACATCACATTTAGGCAATGGTCATACTGAATATATTGTAAGCGTTCTAACGAAGAATTAGACTTACAGACTTTAATCGTACATAAACATATATATTTAATTAATATTTTAAGGAGAAATTTATAATGAGCAAAATTATTGGAATAGATTTAGGAACTACAAATTCATGCGTATCTGTAATGGAAGGCGGAAAACCTGTAGTAATAACAAACAGCGAAGGAAACAGAACAACACCTTCTATAGTAGCATTTACAAATAAAGGGGAAGTATTAGTAGGTCAGCCTGCTAAAAACCAAATGGTAACTAACCCAGAAAATACAATCTTCTCTATAAAAAGATTTATGGGTAACACTTATGCAGAAGTATCAGAAGAACGTTCAAGAATGCCTTATACAGTTATAGAGGAAGATGGAAAAGTAAAAATTAAAACACTTGAAGGAAACTTTACTCCTCAAGAGATAAGTGCAAGAACACTTCAAAAGATGAAACAAACAGCTGAAGAGTATTTAGGAGAAACTGTAACAGATGCAATCATCACAGTACCTGCATATTTTAATGACAGCCAAAGACAGGCAACAAAAGATGCCGGAAGAATTGCTGGGCTTAATGTATTAAGAATAATAAACGAGCCTACAGCTGCTGCTTTAGCTTATGGTATGGAAAAAAAGAAAGATGAGAAAATAGCAGTTTATGACTTGGGCGGCGGTACATTTGATATATCTATACTTGAATTAGCTGACGGAGTATTTGAAGTAAAAAGTACAAACGGTGATACACATTTAGGCGGTGATGACTTTGACCAAGCTATAATTAATTGGCTAATAGAAGAGTTTAAGAAAGATACAGGCGTTGATTTAAATAGCGACAAAATGGCTTTACAGAGATTAAAAGAAGCTGCTGAAAAAGCCAAAAAAGAACTTTCAAGCTCACTTCAAACAGATATCAATTTGCCGTACTTGACAGCAGATGCATCAGGTCCTAAACACTTGAATGTATCTTTATCAAGAGCAAAATTTGAGGATTTAGTAAGAGACTTAGTAGAAAAAACTCGTATCCCATGTGAAAAAGCATTGAAAGATGCAGGACTTTCTACTAGCGATATAGATGAAGTTATACTTGTTGGAGGTTCTACAAGAATACCTTTAGTACAAGAGACAGTTAAAAACATATTTGGAAAAGAGCCGAACAAAAGCGTAAACCCAGACGAAGCAGTGGCAATGGGTGCTGCAGTACAGGGCGGTATTATTAAAGGTGATGTTAAAGACGTTCTTCTTCTTGACGTTACTCCGCTTTCACTTGGTATTGAAACAGAAGGTTCAGTAATGACTGTTTTAATCAACAGAAACACTACTATACCTACAAACAAAAAACAAGTGTTCTCAACAGCAGCAGACAATCAATCATCTGTAACTATTAGAGTATTACAAGGTGAAAGAAAAATGGCTAATGACAACAGAGAGCTTGGAAGATTTGATTTAGTAGGAATACCTCCTGCACCAAGAGGCGTACCTCAAATTGAAGTTTCATTCGACATAGACGCTAACGGTATAGTACATGTTACAGCTAAAGATTTGGGTACTGGCAAAGAGCAGAAAATAACAATAGCTTCTTCAAGCGGACTTAGCGAGGAAGAAATAAACAAAATGGTTCAGGATGCAGAAAAACATGCTGAAGAAGATAAGAAGAGAAAAGAGGAAGTTGAGGCTAAAAACAATGCTGACCATATGATTTATCAGACAGAAAAATTGTTAAAAGAAAACGGCGATAAATTACAGCCTTCAGATAAATCAGAGATTGAGTCTAAAATGAGTGCTTTAAAATCAGCAGTAGAATCTAACAATACAGACAGCATTAAAAGAGCTACAGACGATTTACAAGCAGCATGGAGCAAAGCTTCAGAGGCTCTTTACAAACAAGCAGGGGCACAGCAAGGACAAGCTGATGCAGGACAACAGCAAGCACAGCAAAACACTAACCAAGATTCAGGCAGAAAAGATGACGGCGTAGTTGATGCTGACTATGAGGTTGTTGATGACAATAAATAATAATATAGATAAAAAGTAAAAGTTGAATATATAAAGTCTAGTAGGCGGTTGGAAGTTAATTTTTAAGAATTGATTTTCAGCCGCCTATGTTTTTTAAATTATAATAAAATTCTATTTGACGATTTTTCTATGAGATTAAAATATATAATTGTATTTCATCATATAAGTTTTTTGTTCAAATTTTTCCAGTAGCAAAAAGTGCAAGTGTTTTAGCTTTGTATGTTGTTAATATATATAAATGAATGTAAGATAATATCTATATTTTTATTTATATATAAAGCTATATTTTATAAAATGCAGTCTTTTTGGTTCTTTTGGTCACAAAAAGAACTGGGGGCGTGGGGGCTAGTCCCCACAAATAAAAAACTTATAAATTTTATAATGATTGAAAAATATCAGAATAATACTATCTATACAAAATACAACTTTATTTTTTTTTGACAAAATATAGCTGTTTCAGTATAATAATTAATATTTATTTAGTAAAATCTTTAATCAAATAAAAAATTAATAATTTATAAACGGATTTATTTATGGAAAATAATATTAAAAATGAAACTACTTTTGATAATTTTCTTTCGCTCGATATTAGAGTAGGTACAATCATAGAGGCAGAGGATTTTCCAAAGGCTAAAAGACCAGCATACAAATTAAAAATTGATTTTGGAGAATTGGGCATAAAGGTGTCATCTGCTCAAATTACAAAACTCTACAAAAAAGAAGATTTAATCGGAAGAAAAATCATTGCTGTTGTAAATTTCCCAAAAAAACAAATTGCTAACTTCTTTTCTGAATGTCTTGTTCTTGGTGCTGTAAAAGAAAATAATGAAGTTGTTTTGCTTAGCATTAACGAAGAAGCAGAAAACGGAACCCCTATAGGATAATTTTTTAATATAATAAAATAATAACATATAGCTATGCCTATTTATGTAGATTAATTTTATACTTTTACAATAATAATAATATTTAATGTATATACTCTTTTAATTGAAATTTGATTATAAATTGATTATAATATTATTATTATGGAGTAAAATTTATGTTAGATAAAAGTATAATATTATTATTTCATGGTGCAAACAATTATAAAGAAACTGATAAAATGTATTCTGATATAATAAAGAGATTTGAAAGTGAGTTTAAAGATTTTTATATAACAGATGCTTATAGTTCAAGTGCTATAAGAAAAATGATGAAAGAAACTTCTGATTTTCCGGCAGTTAAAGATAGATTAGATGAGCTAAAAAATAAAAATATAAAAGAAGTATATATTGCTCCTATAGTTTTATTGCAAAATAAAGACTATATGCGTATATTCCATACTACAGTACCTTTTAAGAATGATTATTCTATATTGAAATACGGAGAATCATTATTATCTATTCCAAGTGATTATGATAATATGGTCTCTATAATAAAAGAAAAGTTTAATGATTATAATAATTATACATATTTGTTTGTAGGACATGGTGGAAAGCATCATTCTAATTCTGCTTATGGAATGCTTGCTTATAAATTAAGTCTTCAAAATGAGTCCTATTTATCTATTACTTTCTCTGAAGGTATAAGCTTAGATGAAATAAAAGATAAACTTTTAAAATTAAACAAAAAAGTATTAATAATCCCAATATTAATATCAAAATCATTTCATTATAAGAATGATATATTAGATGGTATATTTAATGCTATAAAAGAATTAGGAATTAAAGCTGAAGTATTCGATAAAACTTTAGGGGAATGGGATTCTTTTATAAATTTATGTATAAATAAAACCAAAAAACTTATAAATGAAAATTAAAATATTAGTTTTATTTAAACATAATGTATACCTTTCCAATAAACAGGAGTATAAACTTCAGCTATATCTGGAAGCACAACATCTTTTAAAGCCCACTTTTTAAACTCTTCAAATCCTGTTCTATCAACTATATATCCTATATGCTCTTTTCCGCCCGGAGCAGTTAAGTCTATATATTGTTTTACATATTCATAAGTATTTAATATAATTTTTACTATGCTGTCTTCGTCAGCCCATTTTATAAAGTCTTCACCAAGTCTTGGATTTTTCTTACCGGTTCTTCCCATTATTGTAAGTCTGTAATATTTCTTTTCGCTTCTAGTCCAAGCTCTCATAGGACATTGAATCACGCATTCTCCGCAGCCTATACAGCCTTTATGATTTCTCTCTATTTTATAATTAACCATGCTAAGAACATCAGCAGATTTTCTTTTACATGATTTTATACAAGCTTTGCAGCTTATACATCTGTCTTTTTCGTATTGAGGGTGAGTCATTCCAATAATACCAAAGTCATGCATTCTCACTTTAGCACAATCATTAGGGCAGCCTGTTAAAGCTACTTTAAAATGTAAATCATTTGGAAATATTGCTTTTTCTATTCTTTGAGCAAATGCTGTAGTATCATAGCAGGCAAAAGGACAAACCCTATTTCCAATGCATGCAGATATATTTCTTGTCCCAGATGAAGTGTAACCTTTGCCTTTCTCATCTTGATTAATATTAAGTCCTTCTATTATTGGCTGTAAAAGTTCATTAACTTTTGGCATGTCTTCCATTTTTATATCAGGAATTTCTAAACCCTGACGAACTGTCATATGAATTGTGCCGTTGCCGTAATTGTCTGCTATATGTTTTATAATATCCAAATATTTAACATTTAAATGCCCTCCGGGAACTCTTATCCTTGAAGCAGTTAAACCTCTTTTTTTGGTAATACGAAAAGCATTTTTTTTAAGTTTTTTTACGTTTATATCTAACATACAATAAACTCCTAATCTACTAAAGTTTTACCTTTAACATAATTAAACACAGGACCGTCTAAGCAAATATAAACATCATCTATCTTGCAATGTCCGCATTTGCCTATACCGCAGCACATTTTTCTTTCATAAGATACCCAAATATTCTCTTCTTTAAGTCCAATTTTTTCTAATTCCATTATAGAGAATTTCATCATAGCAGGAGGACCAACTACTATTGCTATACTATTGTCAGTGATTTTTAATTCTGGTATATATTTTGTTACAAGACCTATATTTTTATTATAACCTTCAGGAGCCGCATCAACTGTTAATATAAGATTCATATTTTTTTCCCATCTTTCAATATCTTCTCTAAACAAAATATCATCAGGACTTTTGAAACCGATAATAGCAGTCATATCTTTTCTTTCGTTTTTGTTGTTGCTGAAATAATCTATTACCCCTCTTACAGGAGAAACACCTGTACCTCCAGCAATTATTATAATATCTTTGTTTTTATATAAATTAACATCAAATCCGTTTCCATAAGGTCCTCTCATAAAAAGCTTGTTTCCAACATACTTTTCAAATATTTCATTTGTAACTTTTCCTACTTTTCTTATAGTTAAATCAACGCTTCCTTTTTCTATGCCGCTTATTGATATAGGAGCTTCTCCAAATTTTGGTATTGATACTTCAAAAAATTGTCCAGGTTTGGATTCTCCGTTATATGACATCTTAAAAGTATATTCAATCTCTGTATGTTTTTTTATATCGAGTATTTCAGACAAAAAAGGTAAGTATTCATTACTACTCATTTAGATACCTCCTTCATAGCATCTTTTAATTTATTAATGCAGTTAGAGTATGATATATATTCCGGACAAGCATCGTCGCATCTTCCGCATCCTACGCACATAGTATATCCATTTCTTTTTTTATAATCAAAAACCTTATGCATAACCTTAAAACGCATACGCTCTCCATTTTTCTTTCTGTAAGCTCCGCCTCCAGCAACATCAGTATATTCATCTACCATACAAGAAGCATGTACCCTTCTTCTCTCTCCAACCTTTCCATTATCAGTATAAAAAATATCCTGCATAGTAAAGCATGTGCAAGTAGGACATACAAAATTACACCTTCCGCAGTTAATGCATCTTGTGTCATATTCGTCCCACATCTTTGATTTATAAACATCTAAACTTAAATCTTCAGCTACTTCTACTTTAATATCATTTTCTCTTACATAATCTATCTCTATATCTGATTCTTTATACTCTTTAAATAAACTCTTAAACTCTTCGCTCTTGCAATCTATTTCAAAATAGTTATCTCTAATATTTAGAGCAAAATCATATTCATCGCATTTATTACTATTCATACTAACACAAAAACAATTATCAAAAGACTCAGAGCAGCCTATAAGAGCAAATTTTATATTCTCTCTCAAACGCTTATAATAATAATCTTCAAAACCATTTTTAAGATATATTTGATCTAATCTTTTTATAGCATGCAAATCGCAGCTTCTTAAAAATATTAATGCTGTTTTTTCTCTTTCAATATTAGCCTCTTTTATTTCATCTTCTGTAAAATAAAATAAAGTTTGAGTAATCGGCAAAATAGATTCTTTAAATGAATAATTAGATTTTTTATTAAATTCTATATCATCAATATTTGAAATATAATCATATCTTACTATATCCGTATCAGAAAATGTTCCTGTACCTTTGAAATTTTTAGGAGCATAAATCAAATAGTGTTTTTTTAGATTGTCAACCAGATTTTGAAAATCCGATTTATCTAACTTATATCCCATGCTGTATACCTCCTTTTAATTATATATCTATTATAGATGTTATTAAAAATAAGTATGTGATATATATCACACTGCAATATTAAAATTTTATTAAGAAGTTATTTTATTAAATAAATTATATATCATAAAAGTAATTTCTTAACTTTTCTATATCTTTTATAAATATAAAATTGTCTTTAAATTCTATAAAACCTAATTCTGATAATTTCTTAATTTGTCTTGAAACAGTCTCTCTTCTTGAGCCTATTAACTCGGATATATATGTTATACTTAATGGTACATTTATTTTTACTATGTTTTCACAATATATGCCATTATCTTTTACTAATTTTAATAATTTTGAAGCTAATTTTTTTTCGCATTCTAAATTGTTTGTAGTGTTTTGCAGCTGACGGTATAGCCTTCTTATATTTAGAGACATTAAATCTAATATAGCTTTAGATAATGCAAAATCTTTTTCCATAGCCTTTATAAAAACATTTGATGGTATAAGCATAACATTAGAATATTCTAAAACCTCACAGTTTATAGAAACTTTTATATCTTGTATGCTATGTTCATTTAATATTTGTCCTTCTCCAAATATAAAAATTATTTTTTTATCACCGAAATTATTTAGCTTATATAAAGCTGCTTTGCCTGATACTATTATATATATACTATCAATTTTATCTTTATCCATAAATATATGTTCTTTTTCTTTGTATGCTTTTAGATTGGAGAATTTTTTTATATATTCTATAGTTTGAAGATTAATATTTTGGAATATTTTTATTTTACTAAACGCTTCATCTAATGTAATCATAACTTCTTATTAAACAATATAATTATATGAAAAAAAGTCAATTGCACAGGAGCCAGACATATTGCAGTTAGGAATTCCTTAATTTCTTAAAGTATAGCATAGGTGTATCATAATTT
>NZ_CAKVGN010000096.1 GCF_934747485.1 uncultured Brachyspira sp.
AAATTGGGTTATTTATATTATAAGGAATACCTACTTTTTTTAACTAAAAAATGTGCAATATCTCTGGCTCCTAAACAGTAAGTTTATTTTTATAACCTTGACAATTTTTAAAAATCTTTTATTCTATATATATTAAATTTTTATATTCTTTTGATAGGAAAATAACACTTGAAAAAAGATATTAACGAAGAATACAAAGGTCCTGTCAGCGTATATTTAAAACAAATAGGTGAAATACGCAGACTTACAAAGGAAGAAGAATTAGAATTATGGCAGCGTCTTGAAGTTTGCCGAGAAAATAAAAATAAATTAATAAGTGAAGATGAAGAAAAGTATTCTAAAGAAATTGAAGAAATTGATAAAGAAATAAATTCTATTCAGCACAAATTAGTAAAATCAAATTTAAGATTAGTTATAAGTATTGCAAAGAGATATTATAATAGCGGAGTTCCTTTTATAGATATAATAGATGAAGGAAATATTGGCTTAATAGAGGCAGTAAAAAGATTTGAATATAGAAAGGGATTTAAATTTTCTACTTATGGAGTGTGGTGGATAAAACAAAGTATAGTCAAAGAGATATCAAGCAAAAGACATATAATAAGATTCCCAATGCATATAGCAAGATTAATAAAAAAAAGCATACAAATATCAAAAAACCTCACACAGCAGCTTGGAAGAGAGCCTTCTATAGATGAAATAGCAAAAGAAATGAAAATAGACAGAAAAACACTCTCTTCTATAATAATATTCACACAAGAAACTGCTAGCGTTGACTCTTTCTTTAAAAACTCTGATAATAACGATATGACTTCTTTCATTGAAGATAAAAACTTCCCTTCTCCTCATCAAGATGCATTTATGGAAAGTTTAAGAGATACTCTCACAGAAGCATTAAAAGCTTTAGATGAAAAAGAAAGAACTGTAATTATAGAAAGATTTGGGCTTTACGGAAAAGAACCTAAAACATTAGAAGATACTGGAAAAGAATTAAATATCACAAGAGAGAGAGTAAGACAAATACAAATAAAAGCTCTTAAAAAATTATCCGGTCTTAACTTATCAAAAGAATTAAAAAGTTTCCTTTGGGATTAATATATTTTTGAATTAACATATTTTTAATTATTTTTTTATAAAAGATTTTTATTATTATCCGAATTAATTAGCATATAATTTAAAAAATTAAAAGGATATTATCATGCCTAATGAAATCAAGAAAAAGCTCAAGCCAGTAATAATAATTCTTTTAATACTTATAGTAGCAGTTGCTGGCTTTTTTATTGTAAGAAGTATATTAAACAGTAAAGGAATACCTAACTTAGATTTCCCAGAAACAAATACAACAGATATTACCGATACTACAATAGATGATATATTCGGTGATGATATTACTCAAGAAGAAAAAGATTTCTTATCTACAAATCAAACAATAGAACCTAATACAACAGAAACTAATATAAATACAAACAACAATTCTATAGCATTAACAGAAGATGGATTATATGAAGCTAACAATAATATCAATATACCAGATATAGCACCATCTCAAACTCCAAATAAGCCTTCTTCTGGAAGCTCTGCTTATATTTATGATACTACAGGAACAGTGGTTGTAGAGCCTAATACAGGAAATACTCAAACATTAAATAATGCAGTAAATAATAATCAAGCAGTTAATATAAGCTCTTTCATTATAAATTATAATGACAGATTTGTTGCTTCTAAAAGCGATCCATTATTAATAACTTTAGCTGTAAAAACACCTCCAGAGGGTAAATTTGCTAAAATAAGATTTTATGCAAGAAGAATAGATGATAATTACAACATTTTAAGCAGAGATTTAATATTCTATCTTCCAAAAATATATGTTATAGAAGGACAAGCACAAACTCAATTCTATTTTGCAGGAAGAAAATCTCCATTAAGCGGCGGACAATATTTACCTAAAGGAAGATATTTATTATATGCCGAAGCTGAAATAACAGATTCTAATGGCTTACCTGTTGGAAAAACTGGAAGATATCCTCAGCCTCAATGGAATTACGTTATAACATTAAAATAAAAAATAAATTTAAATAAAAATTAAGCTCTGGAAAAAACATCATTCCAGAGCTTTTTATTTTTTTCAATTTAAATACTAAATAAAAAATTATAATAGTTTTTTTCTATTATACTCTTCAAGTTCTAACATAGCATTAATTATCATATCTTTAGTAATAGGATAAGGCGAAACCTCCAAATCCTTTGAAACATATGCCCCATCTAAAACTTTTAATAATTCTTCATTTTCTAAACTTATATCCTTTATACCTATAGTTTTTATTGAGGTTGGAAGAGATAATGATTTATTAAAATTAAAAACCTTTTCTAATTTATCATACTGCTTATCCATTATTAAGAGTAAAAGTATTCCATAGGCTACAAGCTCGCCATGAAAAAACTTTTCACCTATCTCTTTTATTCTTGTAAGTCCATTATATACAGCATGAGGTAATGATATATGATAATCATCTTTCATCATCACAGAAGTAAGACCTGTAGTATATACTATATGCAAAACTACTCTATTAAAATCATCAGTATTTTTCTTATTTTTAAAATCATTAAAAGCTTTAAGATAGTATTTTATTATATCATCAGAACATTCTCTTATTATTTCATAACCCAAAAAATTGTTATAATCAAAAACTTCATTTCTTGTAGAAAATAAAGTCTCATATTGCTTAGATAAAGCATCTCCCATACCCGCAACAAAATATCTCTCTGGAGAGCTTAATATAATATCAGTATTAATAAAAGTATGAATAGCAGGTCTTTTCTCTGTATACAAATCTTTATAAGAATCATCACTATTATACATAACAGATAAACTTGTAACAGCAGCACAATTAGAAGCTAATGTAGGAAATGTAAATAGAGGCTTATTTATCATATCGCAAAGCGTCTTTACAGTATCAACACAGCGTCCTCCTCCAACAGCAAAAATCATATCAGCTTCTTTTATCTCTTTAATATTTTTAAGCATCTCGACATTCTCATAGCTCGCAACCCCACCATAATAAATCTCAGCAATTATATTTATTTTTTTTAAACTATTTAATAGAATATCTCTTGAAGCGTTTAAGGATTTTTTTCCAGAAATAATTACAGCCGTAGAACCATAATTTTTACATATATCATCTATATAGTTATAAGCATCGCTTCCAATAGTATAATTTGGTAAAAATAAACTTTTCATAAAAACATATCCTTATATTAAACAACTATTTTTTATTAGACATTATAGACTCATAAACAACAACCCTATTTCTTCCGCGATGTTTAGCCTCATACATAGCTATGTCAGACTCTTTCACACATTGAAATATTGAAATCTTTGAATTGTGCCTGTATTCTGATATACCAATACTTATAGTAATTTTGATATCTTGAGATTCATAATTAAAAACTTTATTTTCAATAGTTTTACGAATCCTCTCACCTACAATAAGTGCCTCTTGTTTATTTGTATTTGGACAAATAATAATAAACTCCTCACCGCCATATCTAAAAGAAATGTCGCTTCTTCTAAGAATATTATCAGACGGCGAAGTTAGCATTCTTCCTATCTCATGCAATACCAAATTACCGCAATCATGCCCATATATATCATTAACATTCTTAAAATGATCCAAATCCATAAATATAAGTGATATAGTATATTTATAACGCTTAGCTCTTTCTGCTTCCTCTTCTATAACTTTGTAAAAATATCTTATATTGTATAAATTAGTAATATGGTCAATTATTGATTGTTCATTTAATATATCTATTTCTTTTTTTAACTCTTTGATAAATCTATCTTTTTCTATAGATGATTCTAGTTCTATATTATCTACACTAAGCCTTATATTTCTTATTTTTAATTTAAGGATTATATCATATAAAGTGTATATATCCACTATTCCTATAGGAAAATCTTTATCATCAACAACAATAGCATAATCTAGTTTTTTATCTATCATCATATTAAACACATCATTAGTATCTGTATTAAATGGAACTTTTATATAGTTTTTAGTAACTAGTTTTGATATATCTTGATTAGCAAGACAGCCTATATTCTTTTTTTTCATTTGTTTTGCTAAAACGGCAAACAAATCATTATATGTAACAACGCCAAAAATTTTCTTATTTGCATTTGTGATGATAAATAGTTTTGGAGGATTTTTTGATGATATAGCAACTAAATCTTGAAAAGTAGTATTTTTATATATTATTTTGACATTATCAGCCTTAATGTAATTTATTATATCAACATGCATATAACGAGCCTTTAATCAAAAAAAATATTAACAATACCAAATTAATTTTAACATAAAGTCATATTTTTTCAATTATTTTTTTAGCTTATTTTGAAGCTGCATAGTGTTTCTCTCCCAGAATATATTATCAGTGTAGCCCTGTATTTCTTTGTTTTGCAAAGCAGATTCTATTCTTTTTTCTGCCCAAGCACAGTATGCTGGGTTTTGCTCTATGCCTGAGTAGTTTCTTCCTAATTTCTTAGCCACAACCGAAGTAGTACCGCTTCCCAAAAATGGGTCAAATACAAAATCATTTTCATTAGAGCTAGCCAATATTAACTTTGCTATTAACTTTTCTGGCTTTTGTGTAGGGTGTGCTGTATTTTCTGGCATTGACCAATAAGGAATAGATATATCGTCCCAAAAATTAGATGGGCAAGTATCTCTAAAGTTTCCGTTTTCTGTTTCTATCCAATCCTTTGGCCTTCCTTCAATTTTGTATGGAGCTATTACTTTTCTTCTTATTTTTACTTTATCTATATTAAAAGTGTATTTATTTGATAATGTAGCAAACCATATATCTTCCATTCCATTTTTCCAATTATTTTTTGCCCCTCTACCCTTCTCTCTCTGCCAAGTTATTCTGTTTTGTATGTTAAAATATTTTTCTAACACATTTCCTATAACAAGGCTTGACTTCCAATCGCAGCATACATACACCGTGGCATTTTCTCTTAATATAGGAATAATGCTTTCTACCCATAAATGAGTATATTTCTCATAGCTTAAATTATCTCTGTCTTTAAACTTATATCCATGATAGTTTTTTGATATATTATAAGGAGGATCAACTATCATTAAATCGGCTATATTCTTTTCTATTTTTTTTAATACATCAAAAGTGTTTCCATTTATAGTTTTATTTATAATATCTTCTTTTTTGTATTCTTTTATACTATCATTATCTATAACACATTTATTTAAATATGCTTTACCTTCTTCAGTATTTATATTAAAATCAATAGTTTTATTTTTTGATGATTTTATTTTTTCATCCATCTATTATATTATTCCCATTCTATAGTAGCAGGCGGTTTTGAAGATATATCATAAACAACACGGTTAATACCTTTTACTTCATTTATTATTCTGTTTGATATTATACCCAAAACATTATAATCAATCTTAGCCCAATCAGCAGTCATAGCATCAACACTCTCAACAGCCCTAACAGCACAAACCTGCTCATAAGTACGGCCATCACCCATAACGCCAACACTTTTTACAGGAAGAAGTATAGCAAAAGACTGCCATAATTTTCTGTAAAGTCCTGCTTTTTTTATTTCGCTTACAACTATATCATCAGCCTCTTGAAGTATTTTAACTCTCTCTTCTGTGATGTCTCCAAGAATTCTCACTGCCAAACCAGGACCTGGGAAAGGCTGCCTATAAACTATATCTTCAGGTAATTTTAATTCTAATCCAATCTCTCTCACTTCATCTTTGAATAATTCTCTAAATGGCTCTAAAAGTTCAAATTTCATATCCTTAGGAAGTCCTCCAACATTATGATGGCTCTTTATAACTGCTGAACTTCCTCTTAATGATACACTCTCTATAACATCAGGATAAAGAGTACCCTGTGCTAAAAATCCTACATTTTCTATTTTTTTAGCTTCGTCACTGAATACATTTACAAATTCATGACCTATTATCTTTCTCTTTTGTTCTGGGTCAGTAACACCAGCCAATTTATCTAAAAATCTTTTTGAAGCATCAACATAAATTAAATCAATATTGAAATTATCTCTGAATACTTCAACAACCTTTTTGTCCTCATCTTTTCTTAATAATCCATTATTAACAAATATGCATTTTAATTGCTTTCCTATAGCTTTTTCTATTAATACTGCAGCTACAGAAGAATCCACTCCCCCTGAAAGACCAAGTATCACATTTTTATCGCCTACAGTTTTTTTTATTCTTTTTATTTCATATTCTATAAAAGAGCCCATATTCCAATTTCTTTCACATTTACAAATATTAAATAAGAAATTTTCTATTATTTTTATTCCGTTTTCAGTATGAACTACTTCAGGGTGAAACTGTATAGCATAAATATTTTTTTGTTTATTTTCTATAGCAGCAAGTTCTGTATTGGGTGTTTTTGCTATAAGTTCAAAACCTTCAGGAATAGATTTTATACTATCCCCATGGCTCATCCACACTATATTACTTTTACTAAATGATTTAAATATGCTTTCATGATTAGTTATTTCAATTTCAGCTTTTCCATATTCGCGTTTTTCTGCACTTTCAACTTTTCCGCCCATAGAATAAACTATTATCTGCATACCATAGCATATTCCTAATATAGGCACACCAAGTTCAAATAGTTTTTTATCTACTTTTGGAGCATCTTCTTCATATACGCTTGAAGGTCCTCCTGAAAGTAATATTGCTTTTGGATTAAACTCTTTTATAAAATCTATTGAAACATGAAACGGGTGAATCTCCGAATAAACATTTAATTCTCTTATTCTTCTTGTTATTAATTGTGTAAACTGAGAGCCGAAATCTAATATTAAAACTTTATCAATATTGTTTTGCATATTTTCCTCTTTTTTTTAAAATAAAAACATGATTTATGATTTATCTAAGATTGATTAAACAATATTATATTAAAAAAATAAAATTTCAATTAATAGTTATCATAATACATAGATTTTTAAATACGCACGGTAAGCAGATTTTTGGTTTAATGAAAATTATTTTATATTTAACATATTTATTTTTTTAGTAAGTTAAGCGTGCGTTAATTATATTTTAAATTTAAAAAACACTAGGGTGGGTGCCATAATTCATATTGAAAATAATAAATATAATTAAAACTAAAAATTAAGCATTAAATATTGAGGGCGGGGAGCGTAAATAAAATTTAAAATCTATTTACATTCCCCACCCTTTATGATTTTTTGTTTATATTTGATTTTTTTATTTTGTTTATATTATGTTACTCACACAAAAAAGCATACCCGCCCAAGTTTTTTTAAATTTATAGTTTTATCTGAATAATATATTAATTTCCAAATTTCATTCCTAAATTGAAAGCTATTTCAAAACTAGAAAAACCGTATTTCTTAATATCATAATCATCATAGTAACCAATAGCACCGCCTCCAATACTTGGATATCCTTCATATATTTTTTGATAATCTTCATAAGACATATTAGCAATATCATAGAATATATCAAAATTATATATTAAACTTACACCAAATAAAAATGCTATCTTTTCATTAAAATAAAAATAATCATCAATTTGAAGTTTTATATATGGTATAAACGGATAATCAAATTTTCTCTTTATATCTTTGAATGAATATTTTTCGGCTAAATGACTTTTATAATTTTCATCAGCATCATTATTCATTGTATTATAATATTCACCAGCCAATGCTATTTTCATTCCAAAACCTATACCTATATTAAGCTCCATTTTACCATCATAGTTTGAATTAAAATCTTTAAGTAAAGAAGTAATATTAACAGCATATTTAGGCATTAATCCTATATTGAGAGTATGAAAAACTAAATTCTGACTCGCATTATATATTTTATTATTGCCATAATTATTATCAGTTTTAGCTTCAAATGTAGAGGCAAAATCAAGCCTTGAATATCCTATTTCAGTTAATATACTTATAGCATTATTTTCATTTATATTGAATCTATACCCAAAATTTTCAGTAACTCCAACATTGAAACTCATATCTTCTCTAATTGTATCTATATAAATGTTTCTTACAAAGTTCCATTTAGGATCTACTATATTAGGAAATGTGGAAGTAATACCTATAGGTACATATATACTAGCTTCAAATTCTGTAAATGCGTATTTTGTAAATAGTGAAATGAATATTAAAACATATAACACTACTTTTTTCATTTTAAACTCCTAATATTATTAATTGGTGAAAATGATACTCTATAAATATAGAAAAAACAACTAAATATTAAAATCTATTTTGTTTAGGAGCCATACATATTGCACGTTTTTTAGTTTAAAAAAAGCAGGTATTCCTTATAATTTAATTAACT
>NZ_CAKVGN010000097.1 GCF_934747485.1 uncultured Brachyspira sp.
CAAAAGTTGACAAACAGTTGGAAATTATATATAATTTAGCAAAAAAGGAGCTTTTTTAGTTATCTAGGACAGCCCCTAAATTTATGATTATAGGAAACAAATATGTCTTATCCATTTCGTCTTACTAATAAAGCTATAAGAATATTAGATTTACATTCTGTAGAGGAAGCTAAGAGACTAAATCATTATATGCTTACCCCAGAACATGTTTTATTAGGAATATTTCATGAAACCGATTCTATAGTTGTTAATGTTTTAAATAAACTAAAAATAGATATAGAAAAGATAAAATTTGATATAGAATCTTCTATGCCAAAATCTACAAGCAATACTAAATTGTTTGGTAAAATACCTACATCTCCTCGTATTCAGCATTTAATAAGCAGAGCGAAAGAAGAGGCTAAATCATTAGGAGATAATTGTATAAGTACAGAGCATTTGCTTCTTGGAATTCTAAAAGAGGAAAATGGTATAGCATATAATGTGCTTACTAGTTATAATTTGGATTTAAAAACATTAATACAAGAGATGATGAGAATTAGAAGATACAATACAGATAAAGCTACTATAAGAATATTAGATTTACATTCTGTAGAGGAAGCTAAGAGACTAAATCATGATATGCTTACCCCAGAACATGTTTTATTAGGAATATTTCATGAAACCGATTCAATAGTTGTTAATGTTTTAAATAAATTAAAAATAGATATAGAAAAGATTAAATTTGATATAGAATCTTCTATGACAAAATCTACAAGCAATACTAAATTGTTTGGTAAGATACCTCTATCTACACGCATTCAGCATTTAATAAGCAGAGCGGCAGAAGAGGCTAAATCATTAGGAGATAATTGTATAAGCACTGAGCATTTGCTTCTTGGAATTCTAAAAGAAGAAAATGGTATAGCATATAATGTTCTTATTAGTTATAATTTAGATTTAAAAACATTAAGACAAGAGATGATGAGAATTAGAAGATACAATACAGAAAAAGAATATGAGATAGGGTATTTGCAAGAGAAAATATATACAGCTTCGAGTAAATTGAAAGGAAAACAAAGAGATGTATTTATTTTGAGATATTATGAAAATTATTCTTATAAAGAGATAGCTGATATTTTAAATATGTCATGAAGCCATAGATATTGTACTTTTACTTGCTATAATATTTTTGATTCTTTCTTTGATTGTAATATAACCTAACGAAGAAATCAATGCAGACATTGTTCCGTATATTTTTTAAATAAAGTATTTATAGAAGCTAAAGACAACACAAAACATAAACCTATAAAAGGTATAATCATATAATAAGGCATATATCTAAATACTAAACCAAATATTAAAACTCCTATAATATTTCCTATAAGATTAATTTTCAAATTGGCCTTAACATCTTCATAAAAAGGATACATCATTATATAAGAAAGTATAGGAAGCCAGTAACCCCTTATTGCTATTTTTTCAGGTAAAAAATATCTAATTGTAAAACTTACACACATTATAATGCCCATCTTTAAAGCAAATCTAAAATGACATTTATTAATATTAAACTCTTTTCTTATTATTCTAAACTTCAAATAAAACTCTTTTTCTATCTCCAAATTATCAGCCCTATTTTCAAACATATTACGGAGTATACTATCAAGTTTCCTAAGCACATAAAGCCATTCATAATTTTTATTTTCATCACTAAGAGTATAATTATCATTAAAATTTTTTATTTGTTTTGCTATAGAATTAAACTCTTCCTCTTTTTTCTTAGTAATATCATTTTTTAAAAACTCTCTAATATTCTCTAAAAGTTTATATAAATTAGAAAAATATTCAAAATCACTGTCTGTTAAATTATCAATATTTTTATATTCTTTTTCTATTAATTGATTGATTTCCTCTAAAAATAACACAAACTCAAAATCATTAATATTCTTATTGCTCATAATAGAGTTTCTTTTTAATGAATCCATATATATAGAAGATGTATATAACTTAATGGCAGAAAATAAATCATCTATTCTTTTTAAATCACATTTTTTGTTGCATAATAAAAGTAACTTTTTGTTTATAATGCCAATACATTTTGAAGCTAAATTATTGTTATTATTTTTACTAATTATTTTGTTTAATGATAAAAATATAAATATAATTATTAAAGCAAAAGCAATAGACTCCATTCTAAGAGATATATTTTCTATTGGTATATTATAAGCTTGAAATATCACATAGGCAAAACCATATATAAAATATCCTCTCGGCACAAAATCATCAGATAACAAAAACACTATTAAAAAAGGCACTACAAAATTAAGTATTATTATTAAAAATATATTCTGCTCTGCAATGGTAGCTAAAAATCCAAGTAAAAGTATTCTAAAAGCAACAAGAGGATAATTTGATGCTGTAAAACTTTGACGCATTAAACCGCATATAAATATACTCACCACTCCAATAGTGGAGTTTTCTCTTCCATATAGTTTCGCAGTTATAACGAGAATAAAAAGACCTACCAAAACGCTTGGAGTAAAGTCCGCTACCCTTTTTAAAAACGATAAAATGTTTCTTTTTGTTTTATATAAAAGTCTTTTGATAATAGATTTGAATTTATTATTTTATTCATGTTAATTACTATAAATAAAAACAAAAAAATAGTCAATAAATAATATATTTTTGTTTAAGTTATATTTTTTATTAAAAATAGTAAATACATATAAAAATATGTTTATTATAGTATAAAAATCCATTATAAAACATAACTTTATAATATTAATTAGAGTTTACATAATTTTTTGTATTGTTTTTTTAAAACTATCCGAGAATTATAATAGTATTATGTAAACAATATATAAATAATAGGGGTAGTTTTTTGATGGTAAAAGCAATTATATTAGGATTTATTCAAGCAGTTACGGAATTCTTACCTGTATCTAGTTCCGGACATTTAAGAATAGCTGAGTCTTTTCTTAATTTCAATGCAACAGAAAATATATTATCTTTTGAAATAGCACTTCACTTTGGCACATTTTTAGCCACTTGTTTGGTGTTTCATAAAGATATTATTAATGCCATAACAGGTTTTTTTACAGGGTTAAAAGATATTAAATATTCAAGCAAAAATAACGAAGGTTTTAGAGTTGGTCTTATGGTAATTATTGCTTCAATACCAGTTGCCATAGTTGGTTTATTATTAGAGAAATATTTAAGCAATATAAACACTCAAAGGGTTGGGCTTAACCTCATTATAACAGGTTTCATTTTGCTCATGACAAAAAAAATGGACAAAGGAATCAATAAAGATGCTCTCACCACAACCTATTATAATGCTTTAATGATTGGTTTTGCTCAAGCTATAGCCGTTTTCCCGGGAATATCAAGGTCTGGCATGACTATAAGCATGGCTTTATTTTTGGGACTTAATAGGGATTTTGCGGGCAGATTTTCTTTTTTAATATCTTTGCCTGCTATATTTGGTGCTTTGCTTCTTTCTTTAAAAGATTTAACCGACTTTAATGTTACTTATGTAATAGTTGGGCTTGCTACTTCTTTTATATTTGGAGTTATTGCGTTAAAGCTGCTTATGTCTTTTCTAAAAAAAGGAAAGCTTTATTATTTTAGTTTTTACTGCATAATAGTTGGTTTAGCTGTGTATATATACTTTTTTAATACTTAAAGATAGCTGGAGTTTTTATAATGTTTACTAAAAGAAAATTAAACATACAAAAAAGAGCCGAGAGTAAAAATGTTTATCAATCATATGATGATAAAAATAGAAACCCTATATATGATATTATTGGTTTTTTATGCATACTTTTTGCGGGTATATTAATTTTATCATATTTGAGTGCTAATATAGGAGAGATGAACACTTCTCTTACAACAAATAATTTACTTGGTAAGTTTGGAGCCTATATTGCTGAGTATTCATTTTCTGCTTTTGGGATTTCTTCTTTTGTAATACCTGCTTTTTTTGTATATGCTGGTGTAAATATTATATTAAAAAACTCTATTAAAAATATTTTGATGTTTGCTCTTCTTTTATCATTCGTTATGATGTTATCCAGCATACTACTTGATATATTACTTGGAGAGAAAGAGTTTTATTATAAAGGCGGAATAATGGGAGAAGTTATAGGAGGTTCACTTGCTTCATTATTTGGAAATATTGGAGCTATTATAATAACTTCTGCTATACTGCTTATTACTATAATAGCATTTGCTAAGATTTCATTGCTTGATTTAGCTAATTATTGTAAGGATATGATAAAAAAGATAGACTTAGAAAAGATAAAAGATGTTGAGAGAAAAATATCTGATACCATAAAAACTAAAAAAGAAGAAATGAAAGAATATAAAAATTCAAAAGAAGAAAGCGAAAAAAATTACAAAGAAGAAAATAATAATAGAAAAAATACTTCATTAGATTACTTGCCTATTTTTAGTAAAAAAGAAGTATCTGATTTTGAGTTTAATAATACTCCGTTTATAGAAAAGATTTCTTTCAATCATTATGATTTATTTGACAAAAAATATAATAACAAAAATGATAATATAATGGAAGACTTCTTCAATAAGAGAAATGATTTTGATGATGCTAAGAATAAAGAATTAGATTATATGGTTGAAAGTTTAAATAACTTGAAAAGAGATAACTATGGAAGAATTAATGTTAATACAATAGAAGACACAGAAGAAGATATGGGTAATTCTTTATTTGAGGCTGCATTTGGAAGTGATGTAAGAATGGAAATAAAAAAAAAAGAAGAAGACACTTTCAATCAATATGATGAATTAAAGCAATATGAATACAATAAAAATGTTCATGAGGCTATAGAAAATATTGATTGGGATTTCAGTATTAATAGAGCTAAAAAGTCTGATTTTAAAAAGGCAGCTTACGAAGACAATGTTAATTATTATGATACAACAGAAAATTATTTGAAAGCTCAAAATAGTATAAATAATGATTATGATGAGAGTGTTATACTTGAAAACATATATAAAAACAGAGAGAGAAAGTTTAGAGAATTAAATAATAATAATAATAATAATAATGAATTAGAAAATAATAAAATAGAATATATTGAAGACTTAGATAAATTATATAAAGAATATAAAGAGAAAACTCTTAAAAAAGAAAATACTCCTAATGATTTAAATAATACTAATGTTTCATATAAAACTAATAGTTCCATAAAAACTGATAATAAAGAAAATATATTAGATAAATTGAGAAGAGTTGCCAATGAAAATAAACAATTAAAAGAAATGTATGACAGAGAGCATGGCAAAATAAAAAGAGGAAATAAAAATGAAGAATTAAATTACTCAGAGCAAACAACTGACAAGAGCAGCAGCCGCTTTGAGTTTCCTATGGGTTATGCTTCAAAAAGAGCATACAGAAGAGAAGACCATATACCAAATTATAATAACAATATTATTAATTATGATGATGATAATATATTAAACTGTTTTGATTTGGACGAAGAAGAACTTTACAATGTTGATAAATCTTATAATGATATAGAAGATGTAAAAATAAAAGATGATTTAAGAGAGCCAAACAATTTTTCAAATGATTCTAAATATTATAATAATACAACTAACGAAGAAGAATATGATGTTGAAAAAGAGCTTCAAAAATATGCTGAAAAATTAAGCTCTATAGAAGACATAAAAAACGATAATGAAACTAATAGCGGTTTTATAAATATAGAATCAGAAAAAAAAGTAAACACACTAAAAGAACCTCAAAAACCAATAATACATAAAAATCACAAAAATGATTTTGACTTAATACAATCAAACTTTAACAGCAAGTATGTGGATAAGCATTATAAAGCTCCGCCATTTGATTTGCTTAATAGGTCAATTCCTGTTAATGATAATGCAATGCTTGAATCTATAAAACAAACAGCAATACAATTAGAAAATACATTGCTTGATTTTAATATAGAAGCTAAAGTTACAGGAGTATCAAGAGGACCTGTTATTACAAGATATGAATTAGAATTAGCAGCAGGAACTAGAGTGTCAAAAATATCAAACTTAACAGATAATATTGCTTTAGCACTTGCTTCAGAGAGTGTAAGAATAATAGCACCAATACCGGGACGTTCTGTTATAGGTATAGAGATACCAAACAAAGTGAGAAATGCTGTATTTTTAAGAGATGTATTAGAAAGCAGTGATTTTAGACAATCAAAACTTGATATACCGTTTGTACTCGGAAAAGGCATATATGGAAACAATGTTGTATCAGATATGTCTGAAGCTCCTCACTTGCTTGTTGCTGGTACTACTGGTTCTGGTAAAAGTGTTTGTTTATCTACAATAATACTTTCGCTTTTATATAAGTTTAGACCTGATGAACTTAAATTTATATTTGTAGATAAAAAGAGAGTTGAGCTTTCTATATATAACGGCATACCGCATTTAATGTCTCCTGTTGTTTCTGATGAGAAGAAGGCTACTATAGTATTGAGATATATTGTAGACATAATGGAGAAAAGATACGAAAGAATGGAGAGATTCTTCGTTAGAAATGTTAAAACTTACAACGAAAAAGTAAAACAGCTTCTTAAAGAGGGAGAGACAGAGTTTAACGGAGAGCCTTTAGAGTTATTTCCATATATAGTTTTAGTGATAGATGAGCTTCACAATTTGATGGTTGTTGCATCAAAAGAGGTTGAGGATTTAATATCACGCTTAGCTGGTATGAGTAGGGCTGTTGGCATACACTTAATAATTGCCACACAAAGACCTTCTGCAGATGTTGTTACTGGTGTTATAAAAGCTAATTTACCTACAAGAATTGCATTCCAAGTGCCTAACAAAACAAACTCACGTATTATAATAGATATGTCTGGTGCTGAGCAGTTATTGGGTAAAGGAGATGCTTTATTCTGTGCTTCTGGAAGTCAGATGCCTGAGAGGGTTCAGGGAGCTTTTGTTTCTGACAATGAAGTTAAGAAGGTGGTTGACTATTTATCTGGCGAGATGTCTCCTATGTTTGATGAGAGCTTGATTGCTGCATTAGATGGAAGCGATGATGACAAAAACACTGATGAAGAGGATATATTAGACGAAGAGCTTTGGGAGGATGCTGTTGAGCTTGTAGCAAGAACAGGAAAGGCAAGTGCATCATTTCTACAACGCAGATTAAAAATAGGATACAACCGTGCTGCAAGAATAGTAGAGATTATGGAGCGTCAGGGCATTGTTGGTCCAGAAAATGGCTCTAAACCAAGAGAAGTGCTAATCACATTAGATGATAGATAATAAGATTTTAAGGCTCGTTTACAGTTGGTAGGCGGGCTTTTTTTATATAATAAAGTTTATATAAAAAAACTTATTTTGAATTGCTTTCTATTATTTTAGTTATGTATTCATCATCTTGCAATCTATTGTTTATATCATCTTTTTTATTTTCTTTATCGTTGCAAGAAACAATAAAACTAAATAATATTAGAGTTAGTAATAATAATATTTTTTTATACATAAATACTCCAAATATTACTAAACATTATTAATTTATATTTTTCATACTTTTATATTATCGGTATATATATTATACAAAATTAATTAATTATTTGAGATATATTTACTAAATATTTTTGATTTTAAAAATTAAAAAGTTTTGAAAGTTAAACTATTTTTTATATTTTAATACATTAAAATTTATTTTCTTTATATACAAAATTATCATATTATACTTATTAAAACTAAATATACGCTATGGAGTATAACATATTCTTATAAAACACTGATTATTTTTTATTTATGATAACAAAAGACGGAACAACTATAGAAAGAAATATTGATGAACAAAAGAGAAAATCTTCTATTGTAATGTTATAGCTATATTTTATAAAATTTTTGTCATGTCTAAAAGGTGTTGGTTTAGAATCGCCATCTGGACCTTTGCATTCTTCCTGAGAGAAAATCACTATAATAGATAATATTACAATAAATAAAAGTTTTTTCATAATATAAATTAAAAATATTAACTATCTATAAAAGTTATAAAACAAAATCTGCATACCATAATAGTAATTTTAGATATATTTATTAAAAAAAATAATTCTATATTGTAAAAAATATTATACATTAAAATAATGCACAGGAGCCAGACATATTGCAGTTAGGAATTCCTTAATTTCTTAAAGTATAGCATAGGTGTATCATAATT
>NZ_CAKVGN010000098.1 GCF_934747485.1 uncultured Brachyspira sp.
AATTGTTTATCTTTACTTAATTTACTACGTTTCATACTTAAATTTTAACAAATTTAAGTTATCTGGGCCAGCCCCAATAAAAAAATATATATCATTAAGTATTATATATATTATTATAAACAACAGATAAAATTGTTGTTAATAAATTTAGTAATAAATAAAATATAAAAAAGTGTTATAAAAGCTTAGAAAAATTTGACTTCATTAGTTATTTGTGTTATAATTAATCACTCGTTACATTTTAGAACAAACCACAATATTTAAAAACGTTTAGAAGGTGTATTATGGATAAGAAAACTTTAAAAACAAAAGATAACACTTATGTTTTATCCCAAAAAGATATAAAACAAAATTGGCTTATTATAGATGCTAAAGGTAAATCTTTAGGAAGAGTTGCAAGCAGAGCAGCTTATTTATTAAAAGGAAAGCATAAAGTTGATTATGCTTACAACTTAGACAATGGTGATTATGTTATCATTATAAATGCTAAAGATATAGTATTAACAGGAAATAAAAAGAAAGGCAAAATACATTACAGACACACAGGTTATCCCGGCGGTATAAAATCTGTAAGCTATGGTGAGCTTTTAGAGAGAAATCCTGAAAGAATGGTAAAAATAGCTGTTAAAGGTATGCTTTCACATAATCCATTAGGCAGACAGCATCTTAAAAAATTAAAAGTATATGCTGGCAGCGAACATCAGCATGAAGCTAATAAACCTACAGTTGTAAATATATAATTAGGAGTTAAAAAATGGCATCTAAACAATTAACTATATTCACAGGCAAAAGAAAAACTGCTAATGCTAGAGTTCGTATAACTTTAGGCAGCGGTAAAATTTTAATAAATGGTAAAAATTATACTGAATATTTCTGTAATAGAGCAGCTTTACTTAAAGTTGTAGAAGACGCTCTAAAAGTAACAGGAAATTTAGGCAAATATGATGTATATGCTAATGTACGCGGCGGCGGAGTTTCTGCTCAAGCTGATGCTGTTAGACATGGTATAGCTAAAGCCTTAATAGGTGAGAGCCAAGACTTTAGAACTACTTTAAAACGCAATGGTTTCCTTACAAGAGATTCTCGTGTGGTTGAACGTAAGAAATACGGTAGATCTGGTGCTAGAAAGCTATTCCAATTCTCAAAACGTTAATTATATATTATTCTCTTAAAATATTATATAAGGTGTTTAAGAAATGAATGCTAAAAAATTAAAGAAATTTAAAGATTTAATACTGGAAGAAAAAAGAAAAACTTTAGATGAATTATTAAGCGGTAATGAATCTTACGAAACACTTAAAGAAGATGCTCATGGGGATTTGGCGGATATAGCTTTTCAGGCTTATGAAAAACAAAGCTTAGTATCTTTTTCGCAAAAAGAAAGAGATAGATTAGATATGCTTAATAATGCTCTTAAAAGAATTGAAGATGGTACTTATGGTAAATGCATAGATTGTAAAGAAGAAATCAATGAAGAGAGATTAACTGCTATACCATATACTTTAAGATGTATTAATTGTATGTCTAAATATGAAGATAAAAAACGCCGTGAAAAAATGTAATGTATGTTAAAGTTGTTTTTAATCTTCCTATAGATAAGATACTTACATATAAAAAACCTGATGATATAAATGATAGTTTGATAGGTTGTAGAGTTATAGCTCCTATAAAAAACAGAGGAACTAAGGGGATTGTAATAGAGGAAACGGATACACTTGACGGAGATTATAAAGTACTTCCTATCACAACTAGAATAGACCTTGAACCTATATGCTCTGAAAATGAATTTAATTTAGCTAAATGGATGAGCAGATATTATCATTCTTCCTATGGTGAGGCATTATTTGCTGCTTTGCCTGCCGGAAATCCTTCCAAAAAGAAAACTATTCAAAAACCTATAAAAGTTAAACAAAAGCCTTATTTAAAACTTAATGATGAACAAGAAAATGTGTTAAACATAATATTAAAAAGCATAGAAGAAGAAAAAAAATCTAAAACCTTCTTGCTTCATGGTGTTACTGGAAGCGGTAAAACAGAGGTTTATTTGCAGGCTATCAAAAGGGTAGTTGATTTAGGAAAACAGGCTATAGTAATACTTCCGGAAATATCTCTTACCCCTCAAACCATAAAAAGATTTGCTGAAAGATTTGAAGGAAAAATTGCTGTGCTTCACAGTAAGTTATCTCCTACTGCTAAATATAGATATTGGCAGATGATAAGAAATAATGAGATAAAAATTGTAATAGGGGCAAGAAGTGCTATATTTTCTCCTACGCCTAATCTTGGTATTATAGTGATAGATGAAGAGCATGAAACAAGTTATAAGTCTAATGAAACTCCGAGGTATCATGCAAGACAAATTGCTTTCTATAGAAAAGAGAGAGAAAATGCAACGCTTATTTTGGGAAGTGCTACTCCTTCTCTTGAGAGCTATTATCATGCTTTAAACGGCACTATAGAGCTTCTTACTCTCACTAAAAGAGCATCATCAATTAATATGCCTGAAGTTAAGATTTTGGATTTAAAAAAAGAAAAGAGGGCTGATTCTTTTCCAATGCTTACCCAAACACTGGTGGAAGAGATTAATAAAAAATTAGAATTAAAAGAGCAGATAATATTATTTCTAAACAGAAAAGGATATGCACCAGTGGTGAGCTGTTCTCATTGCGGAGTGGTGTTAGAATGCCCTAATTGCTCTGTTTCGCTTACTTATCATAAAAAAAAGAATGTTGTTATGTGTCATTACTGCGGATATACTCAGTTTGTAGAGGAGTTATGCGATAAATGTAACATTGGTCATTTTGAGAGAATTGGTACTGGTACAGAAAAAGTTGAAGAGAATCTTAATACTTTATTTCCAAATGCTATTATAGAGAGAATGGACCAAGAAACTGTGGGCGGAACAAAAAAATATGAAGACATATTTAAAAGATTTGCAGACAGACAAATAGATATTTTAATTGGTACTCAGATGATAGCTAAGGGACTCGATTTTCCTAATGTTACTTTGGTTGGTGTTTTGCTTGCTGATATGTCGCTTCATATACCAGATTTTAGAAGTGCTGAGAGAACTTTTAATTTGATAACCCAAGTTGCAGGAAGAAGTGGAAGGGGTGATAAAAAAGGCGTTGTTTATATTCAGGCATTTAATACAAATCATTATTCAATACTTTATGCTAAAGAGCATGATTATATTTCTTTTTACAATAGAGAAATAGAAAACAGAAAACATACAGCAGGTCTTCCTTATCCTCCTTTTTTAAGATTGGTTAGGATTGTTGTACGCGGAATAGATGAAAAAAAAGTATCAAGTGATGCCAATATTATAGCAGATTTGCTTAGAACTCTTACTTATAAAGATACAGAAAAAGTAGAAATATTGGGTGCTGTTCCTTGTACTATGAGTAAGTTAAACAAATATTATAGATGGAATATTTTAATAAAAACGGCTTCTCATTCACTTTTAAAGGAATTCTTTGAAAGTTTAAACAAATCCTTTATAGCACAAAAAGGCAACTATATAGAGATAGATATAGACCCAGTTAATATGCTTTAAATATCTACATAAAATCTTAAAGCATTTCTTATTCTTGCATTTAATTCATTTTGACCAACAGGCTTTTGCACATAATCGCAAGCACCCTTTTCAAGCCCATTAACTACATCATCTTCATTATATTTTTTTGTAATTATAATAATAAGTGCCATTCTTAGGCTTATTTCTTTTTTTATTTCATCTAATAAATAGAAATAATCCTTATCATCAGATAAATTAATATCCATTAGAATAATATCTGGAAGTATTTTTTTTAATTCGTTTAATGGATTTGTTAGGTTGGATACTATAGAAACTTCATAATCATTTTTAAGCCATTGTAAGTAGTTTTTTCTTGTAATTTCTATAGGTTCTATAATTGCTATTTTATATTTAGATACTTTTCTTTTTAATTTTACTCTCTTTTCTCTTTTATTGAATGCTAAAAAGACTTTTAAATCGGCATATCTAATTTTATATCTTTTTCCGGGTGTGAGATCGGCTTTAAGTCCATAATGTCTTACCCAATAATTTACAGTTGTTCTCGACACGCCTAATATCTTTGAAACGTCTATTGGAGAGAGTAAATCATCATCTTCATATATAACATTTTTATTTAAATCCATTAAATTTCCTTTATTTTTTTATAAAATACAAAAAAATAGAATAATATATAGCTATATATTTGTCAATAAAGAAAATATATGGCTATATTTTAAATTTAAAAAAATTTTTTAATATTTCCAATAAGATTTTTTATTTTTTCTAAAATATTATTGTTATTTATAATATCTTCTATGTCTTTATCAAAATTATCCGGCAATTTTCTGCATAATTTCTTAGCATAGCTTATGAGTTTTTTCTCCCCAACATGAAGTTCTTCATTTATGGCAAATAATATGTCAAAATATGATGCTAATATAGCCGTTGTTCTGTGATTAATACTAACAATATCATTTCTCTTTATAGCCTTTTCTAATTGTTCATAAAATGAAGCTGTTTTTGCATACATAACATTATAATTCTTTTCTATAATATTATCTTTAAGTTTTTTAGGATAATCTTTATTTAATTCTTTTTGAAGGCTTCTAAAAGAATCATTGCTTTCATAGAGTATTTTAGAGTTTTTTATATTGTATAAAAATGCTGTAGTGTATCCTATTTTTGAATTACAATTTCTCCATACATAGTTAATTTCATTTTCTATATAAGGAATATCTCTATACATAAAATCTAAACATATATTACTTTCTTTTAATATAATTTCATCTCCGTGTTCAAAATAATTGTTTCCTATTTCATACTTCACTGAATGTTTTTTTGCGAATTTCTCTCTCATTTCTATATTTACTTTATCTTTTGAATAGACATAAATATCATAATCTGACATATTATCATTAATTAAACTAGTTTGAGAGCCAGCAAGAACTATGGCATCTACATTATTTTTTTGTGTTGCATGTTCTATATAATCATTAATTATTGTTTCTATAGTATTATTCATATATAAATTACCCTAATAATGTTTTTGTATATTATAATGCAATTTTTCTAAAATAGTAGTAGTAAATTATGATTTGGTTTTAATAGAATAAGATGATTTTATAATAAACAAAGAGCCAGTATAAAAAATACCAGCTCTTTATATATGTAATTATTTACTGCATATACTTTCAACATCTTTTTCTAGAAGTTGTATAACTTTTTCAGTAAAGTCGTATAATTCTTTTTCCTGCTGTGGAAATTTAAATTCTTTTGACCATCTGCCGTCAAAATAAAAAGTATCGTCAAATAAATTATGTTTTTTAAGCCAAGCTTCTATATCTTTATTATCCTGCTCCCATTTTTTTATTAATTTTGGATCATCTCCAGTATCTTCACCTCTTGAAAATAAATTGAACCAATAATAATCATTATCTAAGTATATATCTATAGCATAATTAAGTCCTCTTTTCTTGCTTTCAAAGTCTCTGTAAAAACATTCATTTTTCCAATTATCACCTTTAAATCTTGAAACTAAGTTATTAATACGAGTTGCAATCAAATTATTATACATATCTGCTATTAATTTTATTTTTTCGTATTCATCAGTATTATCTATTATTTCATTATAAAAATCTTGTGTTAATTTATCCATTTTAGTTACTCCTGTTTCTCTTAATATTTTTAAATAATGCTCTGCTAATAATATCCATTCCTTAGCTTCATTATTTTTTATAAAATCATTTAAACTATTTTCTATTACTTTAGTATAAAAATCTTCATCTTCTCCATCATATCCATATATGATTTCAATTTTATCTTTTGGTATATTTCCAATACTTTGAGATGTAGGCTGTTTTAATGTATTAGGAGATAAATATATTACTTTATTAGGTTCTAAATTATTTTTTAAGCAATCATTATAATATCTTGATAATTGCTCTTTCATATCTTTAGCCCATCTAAGTTTGTTTTCTATGATTATACAGTTTGTGTCAGTTTTGATTAAAATATCAATATTATTTTCTTCTCTAACGACTGAATAATCATTATTTAAATATTTAGAAGCATCAACATCTATAAAATCAAGAAAATATTTTAATACAGTTTCATGTTCTAAAAGTCTTGCTATTATATCAGAATGAAAATTTTCTTTGTAATATGTATCAGAAATAAGTTCAAATATATTAAAAGGATAATCTTCTTTAAAAGTATTTTTTTTAATATAATCACGATATTTCTTAAGTATATCATCTTTAGCATATTTTTGTATAATGGAAAAAATATCTTTTATGATTTCTTTAGATTTATTGAATGGAAATTGCCAAGTATTTTTTAAATCTTCAATTCTATAGTTCATTAATAAACTCCCTATTATAAAGCAGGTGCATGCTTACCTTTATTAGTACCATTAGGGTGTCTAGGACAATAACCATTAGTTAATGATTGTAAAGATTTGTTTTTAGTTCCGCAATACTTACAGAAATATTCCGACTTTTCTCCTCCCTCATAAAGTTTATGTTTTCCTTTATTTGTGCCGTTTGGATGCCTAGGACAGTAACCATTGGTTAATGAAGATATTGAAGAATATTTCGCTCCGCAATATTCACAGTAAAAATTTTGAGCCATAAAAAGCCTCCTTTAATATAAATTATTATTAATTATAAAAAATGATTGCAACAAAAACTGTCATAATTTTTATATTTTGAAAAATAAAACTGTTTAACTAAAAAGCTACAATAAAACTTTTTCATTATTATTTATTTGTAGAACTATATTCTTCCCACCATTTTTTTATTTCGACTATATTTGTATAATATTTTTTAGTTAATTCATCATTATAATAATAGCTTTCTTCTTCATCTCCATCTATAGAACAATTAAGAGTATTACCTTTTAATTTGAAATTTAAATATGATTTTGTAACAAACAAATCCATAGTATAAACAGCCTCGTTTTTATTTTTTATTTCACTTGCAGAAGTGGTTAATAATGTTAGAATCGAAGCTAGAGGGTTTATTACGGCTTCTTCATCCCCTACTAAAACCTTATCTCCTACAAATAGTAGGGATTCATTGCCGTTAGTATAGAATTTATAACTTACATTTTTATACCAACCTTCTTCTTTACTTTCGCAGGATATAAATACGAATATTGATAATAAAGCTAATAAGAAAATTTTTAATTTCATTTTTGCCTCCTGATTAAATACAATTCAAAATAAAAGCTCCACCTGAAATTTTTTTAAACTTTCAAGCAAAGCCTTTTTTGTTAATCAACTTTAATTTTTTTTAACACATTGATATTTTTCATCATGTGGTTTTGTACCATCGTTTATAAGATAAGTAATTTCAGCATTAACAGTAGAGCCATCAGCTGAAAATTCTAGTGTAAATTTTGGCATACCAACACTAACACTATCAGGGATCTTAACTGTATATGAACTGCCAGAACCTTCCACATCAAAATATGTTTAACCACTAAAATCTGGCATAGAAGTATTGTCACTAAGACTAACAAAAGCTATTTGCTTACCTTTTACTTGTAGCCACAAATAATAACCAAAAATATCTTTACTTTCTGAAGCATAAATATTTCCATTATACTGCTCTATGCCTTTTGGATCTTCTTTACTGGAACAGCTTATACTAAAGACACCTACTAAAAATAAACTAAAAATGATTGATAAGATTTTTTTGTTCATAATGAACTCTCCTTAAAATTAATTTTTATTATAAACATTTTCAAAAAATGCTTACTCTCAAAAACAAGGGTTTTAAGCTCGCATAGAAGAAAGTCTATATTCGTACTATTATCATAATACCATACTACCTTAAAAACAAGGGTTTCAAGCCCTTTTAAAATACTTTGATTAATAGTTGAAATTATTGAAATGCTATTAAAAAATATATGATTAAAAAAATTGTGCAAAGAAAATATCGGTTGAAAATAATATAAAATAGATAATAATAAATAATTTGGGGGCTGGCCCAGATAACTTAAATTTGTTAAAATTTAAGTATGAAACGTAGTAAATTAAGTGAAGAAAAACAATTAA
>NZ_CAKVGN010000099.1 GCF_934747485.1 uncultured Brachyspira sp.
AAAGTTGAAAAACAATTGGAAATTATATATAATTTAGCAAAAAAGGAGCTTTTTTAGTTATCTAGGACAGCCCCTAAGTTTTTATATATTTGTTCATTATATTTGTATTGCCTATTTCTTCTGCTATTTCTACTGAAGATAAACGGGCTGTACCTTCCAATTCAATTGAAGTTAAAGAATAATTATTTTCATTGAATAAATCTATATATCCATTATCTTTTACAATGTATCTATAGAAATTATCTTTATAAGCATCAGTAACTAATTTTTCTGCTCTTAAAGAATCAGGAGCTTCTATTATATAATCAACTAATTTCATTTTATTACTATAAGCATTCTCATCGTCATACTTTGATATCATCATAGAGATATTAGTGCCGCCTGCTTTTTTCCATTCTGTTAAATATTTTTTCTCTTCTTCAAAATAATAAAGCGAATCGCAAGCAAAATGAGATAAGAATAAAGCTAAATAAACATCAGCATCTTTTTTATTTAATTTTAATAATTCTTCCCTTGCTTTTTTTAATGCTAAATTTTGATCAACATATAAATATCCAACAGCATAATAATCTGTAACTTCACTATATATACCCCAGTTACCCCAGCTTATTAAGAATTCTAAATCTAATGCAGCATAATTAACATTTGATATAAACTCTATAGAATATTTTCTTCTTTCATCATCATTTGCAAATTTCCTATTAAGAAAATCAAAATTCCTTTTTGCATATACATTATTTTCTCTTAAATTTTTAAGCTTCTCATCAAATTTTGTTTTATCTGCTCTAATACCTTTATATACATATTTCATATCAAAGAATTCTTTTTGATTATTTGTTTGTTTGCTTTGATTATCTGAAGTATTAGTTTGAGTATTTTGAACTTGTGTATTGTTGTTTTGTGATGTTTGAGTATTTTGTTCTATTTGATTTGCTTCTTTGTTTACGCCGCCGCCGCAGGAAATTATTGCTAAAGCAAGTATTGCAATAATAATATTTTTCATATTTTAACCTCAGTATGTATTATAGTTTTTTATAATAAAAGAAAATAAATAAAATTTCAATTATGAAATATATTGATATAAAACTATTTACGCTAAACACAAAAATATAATAGTTTATGTATATTGTAAAAAAACTTTTTTATGTTAAAATAATACACTACATAAGCTATAATTTTATAGAAAAAAGAGGAAGCGATGAAATTTAGATGTTTAAAAAAAGATATAGTAAAATCTATTGGAGTTACAGAAAACGTTGTTGAAGGAAAAGTAATATATAATATAGAAAGCAATGTACTTTTTCATCTTGCCGGCAATATGCTTACATTAACAGCTACCGATGGTTCTGTTTGGGCAAGAAGCAGAATTATGCTTGATGATTGTGAGGGTGAAGGTACTGTTGCAGTATATGCCAAAAAAATAAGCTCTATACTTAAAGAAATGCCTGACGGTATGATTACTATAAATGTTGAAGAAAATGAAAAAATTAATATAGAATCTGAAAATGGTAAAACTAAACACTTAATAATCGGAATGAAAACAGATGATTTCCCTGCTTATCCTGAAAGCAATAGTGATATTAATTATATAATGCTTCCTACTAAAGAATTGGTTACTATGATTAATAAAACTATATCTTCAATTGCTAAAGAACCTTTTAAGCCTGCTTTAAGAGGTATATGCTTTGAGAAAACTGACTCTAAATTTTTGGCAGTTGCTACAGACGGAAGAAGAATGGCTATTATAGAAAGGGAATTTGAAGGAATTGATGCCGGTTCTTTTTCTATAATTATAGAGCCTAAAGTATTAAATGAAATACTTGTTACTGCAAGCTATGATGATGTTGAACAGGTAAAAATGGGTGTTGATGGTCAGCAGGTATATTTCCAAGTCGGCAAATATGATTTTGTATCAAGCTTAATAGAAGGAAAATATCCTAACTTTAGGCAGGTTATACCAAAAGAGTTTGCATATAGCTTTAGAGTAAATAAAAATGACTTACTTGATGCTATTAGAAGAGTAGTTCCTATGATTAATGATGTTCGTTCTAAGAGAATGATACTTACTGTTTCTGAGGAATCTTTAAAAGTTAAAGGTATAAACCAAGAGATGGGAGAATCTTTAGAAGAGATAGACATAAAATACACAGGAGAAGAGCATTCTGTTGCTTATAATTACACTTATATTCAAGATGTAATAAAGCAAATAGATTCTGAGATAGTTACATTTATGGTGAATAAAGATTCAAGCCCTACAGTAGTGCGAGAAATAGAGAGAGAGGATTATTATTTCATCATAATGCCTATGAGTATCGGTGAAGAGTAATTGTTATTATAATATATTTTTAGCTAATATGTTTGAAGTAGAAAACAATTTTATAAAGAACATACAAAAGAATTTATAAAAAATATCTTGGAAAGCATATAGTTAGAAAAGGTAAAGAGTTAAAAGGTATATATAATAGTGATTGCTAATTAAAAAAGCCATATTATTTTGCGTTTAAATTAGAATATAATCATATATCTATAGAATTAAAAAACTAAAATGAGAATAAAAAATAAATTGGGCTTAGAAAAAGAATATAATGCTATATGAGATAGAGGGTCAAGCAATAACACACCATTTAAAAGCTCAACAGATTTATTAGAAAAAGCAAATAAAGTTAAAATAAATTTTGAAATATAAAATAAACTTTATAAAAAAAACATAAAGTATAAAATAATAATTATTTAGTATAATTAAAAAAATAGTAAAGATATTTTATTTAACAATTATTTCATAATATTTCTGAAAAAATTTTACATTTTAAACATATTCTGTTGTAAATTTAAGAAATTTTTTAAAAAAGTGTACAAAAAAATCATTTTTTTAAAAAAAAATTGAATAAATATCAAATTTTCAATTGACTTTTAATAGTTTTGTATTAGAATACTACTCATGAAATCACAGATATAGTTATCGGGATATTACTATGAGTAACTACACTACACTACACTACACTACACTACACTACACTACACTACACTACACTACACTAATTCTATAATTACAAATTTTAATAATTATCTCATATCATTTTTTATAAAAATTTATAAACTTCCATTGCACACACAAAATGCAGTATTACTGAAAAGTATGCTGCATTTTGTTTTTTTAAAATCCATTCTATAGCCGGATATTATTATAACAATAATATTTGAATAAAGTAAAAAAAATCAAGGAGAAAAAAAATGAAAAAAACTTTATTAGCTCTAATGCTTGTATCATCATTATTCGTTATAAGCTGCGGAGCCGACGCAACAAAGCCACAAGACGCTTACAAAAGCCAAACAACAGAAATAGAAACAGGAACAACAATAGGTTATGCTAATAATCTTACTGGTAGTACTGGTGTTGTAGATGTTTCAACTTTTGCATCAGCTGGAGAAAAAGTAACAGAAATAGTTCAAGTAACAACAACAACAACAGGAACTACAACAACAAATACTGTATCAGCAATTACTAAAAATGCAGACGGCGGCATATATCAATTTACTATTAGTGATACTGCTGCTCAAAGTGCTACTGTTACATATAAATATAGTAAAAAAGCAGCTTTACCTATGATTGAAAAAGAAATTACAGGTGCTTATAGCGGTGGTAGTGGTTCTCTTACAATAACAATAAGTGATAATAACTTTATTTTTAATAAAACTATAGTATCTGTAACTGATAAAAATGGTAGACAACTTACTGAATATACAGACTATACTTATGACTTTGTAAATAATAATACAGTAACAATTAATAACCTTACTAGTTATATTGCTGGAGATACTTTTACAGTAAGATATGCTTATGGAGATATTACTAAAATGTCAGAAAAACCTCTTACTGGTACTCTTACTTCTGCTAATACTACTGTTACAATACAATTAGATGTTGCTGCTAATGCAGGAAAAAGCTATTACTTAATGGCTAATATTAAAGAAAATCTATCTTCTGGTGGTATTCAGGCAAAAGAGATTCAAGAAAATAAAATAGTACCTTCTACTGGAACAATAACAATATCTGCCCCAACTACTGGTTCATGGACAAAAATTGACACTTGTACTTATGAATTATGGGTTTACTAATATAAAAACGGAGATTAAAAAATGAAAAAATTAATATTAATTCTTACTGCTTTATGCATAACTTTTGCATATTCTTTCGCACAAATTCCTACTGCTAATATGAATACTTTTATAGATAATTTAGATAATTCTGCTGTAAAAAGAGCTACTGCAGGCGAGTTTTCTACAGACAGCGACAAATTAAATGCTAAAGATGTATTCGACTTAAACAGAACAATATTCTCAGCTGGTTATGTACCCGGTTTAAACTCCAGTGATTCTACTGCTGTACAAGCATTCTTTGGTATGCCTATATTAAACAATGCTATGTATGTTGGTATCGCTGGTATTTATTCTATGAATGAAACAAGAACCGACTATAATCCATATAGTGCTACAACATCTGCAAATGGAATTACTCTTGGTAAAGATACTATTACAGGTTCCACTTTTGCTATTAGACCAGTATTCAAAATCAATGATATGGTGTCTATTCACTATTTAATAGCAAGAGGAAACAGCAAACAAGTATCAGAAGGATATACAAGCTTTGACCCTGTTAATGATAAAAACTTTACAGCTATTACAAATACTACAGGCAACTCTCAGTGGGTACACGAAGTAGCAGTAGGTTTAGTATTTGGTGAAATGAAATTAAAAGTACCTGTAAGATTAACTATAAACGATGCTGGAAACTCTTATACAAAACAATATACTTTAAGAAAAACAGAAACTCCTGATGTAAGTTCTTCTGAATCACAAACAGGCTCTACAAATACAGGCAATAACACTATGAATCTTTCTATAGCTCCAGAGTTTTATATGCCTTTAGCAGCTGGTCCTATGACTGGATTAAACTTCGGACTTACTTTAGGCTTTGACATATATGGTATGGGTCAAAAATATGATTCTTATTCTACAGAAAAAATAACTTATGTTGATGCAAATATTCCTTCTGCAGAAACTAAAAATAGCACAGTTACAAATCAAGATAAAGTATTTAATATGAATGCTGATATTAATGCTTATCCTACTTTGGAATGGAGCTTAGCTGATGACAGAGTAAGATTAGTAATGGAACCAAAAGTTGGTTTAGCTATTAATGTTACAAATGCTGGTAATGTAAAAGTTGTAGAAAAAACAGAAGTTACAGACCAAACTACATTAGAAAACACTACTACTTCAGGAGCAAAAACTTCATTAGTGGTAACTACTCCTTATATTGAGCTTCCTTTTGGTACTGCTTTCAAACCTGTTGATTGGTTTGAGTTTAGAGCTGGTGTTAGCTACAGATTAGGTTTCGCTATGACTAGCGGTTCAACTGAAGTATTAGCTGGCGGAAAATATAAATCTTTCAACTATGCTTTTGAATCTACAATGAATCTATTTACTGGTATGGGCTTCATAGTTGGTGAAGATTTCTTTATTGACTTATTCTTAGCTGCTCGTGCTGGTACTGCTGGTACTACTACTACATCAACAAGTTTATTAAATATAGATTCTTGGGGTGCTCAGCTCTCTTATAGACTATAAGACATTATCTTTTTTCAATTTTTCTACTAAATAAATGTGTTCAGGGGATAGGTTGCTTCAAACTTATCCCCCTTTTTTTAAACAAATATGCAATTTTTTTTAATATATTATATAATATAACTCATATTATTTTTTTGTTTTGTAAATGAAGTTAATAAAGTTTTTAATTGTTATATATTTAATTATTACACCTATACTGCATGCCCAAACCACTATACAGCCCGGGCTATATATTAGAGGCGATTTAGATGGATATTTCTTTCCATACTTAGACGGCGGCGGAAAATTATCTTTATTTTATAGATTTATTACAGATGTTTTTCCGGGCTATATATGGGAAGGTGTGAGAACAGATGTAGGTATAAGCGACCATTTAGATGCTGAAAGAAATAAGCTTAATATATATGTAGATTCTTCTATTTCAAAATATTTTAATATAAATGCAAATGTATCTTTAGTTAATTATTATACAGCCGGAAAAAGAGGATTCATTAATTTTGACAGTTCAAATATTGCAGTTGACACTAATGCTATAAATAAAGCATTAAAAACAGATAATGTATCTTTTGAAGCAGAAGTAACTCCTACTTTCATGCTTCCTCTGTTTAATAACCTTTTTGATGGCACAGGCTTAATACTACAGGCAGGCTTAACATTCAAATATGCATATGTTAATAATGGAAAATATCATTTGGACTATGAATTGCTTCTTGTAAGAGACCAAAATGATATATCCTATAAGCTTGACAGCATGATATTATTTGATTTATCACCTCTCTCAGTAGGAATAAATTATATGTTAGCTTATATGAATAACACAAAACAGCTTTGGCATTCTATAGGGGCTTATGCTCATTTTGAATATGAGTTTTTAAGCAGATTCTATACTGAAGTAAACTTAAAAATAGGGCAATATATATCCCACCCTTCATATACAGGAAAGCTTTATTTTAATATGAATGCAGGTTTGGTATTTAAAATTATTTAAATATTTTAATATACCCATTTTCAAAGCCATTGAGAAAAATTAAGTAAAAAATTGTTAAGTTTGTTAGTTTTATTTGATATTACTAATATATAAAACATTTATACTTTTTTATTTCTCGAAAAAGTAAAATAAAAAATATAGCTGTTTAGATATACTCTAAATAATATTTTTAAAACAAGTTTAATACCACTTTATCTTATTTGTTTTATAAGCTTACAAATAAGCTCTGCCTCACTTTTTTGTAATGTTGGATATATTGGAAAAGATATGCTTTTTAAGTATGCATTTTCAGTATTAGGGAAATCCTCATTAGGCAAGTTCAAATACTGATGCAAAGGCTTAAATATCGGTCTAGCCACTTCAACATTATGACGCTCAAACATCTTTATTACATCGTAAATATTCATAGAACCATTAAGCATACAAACATATCTATAATAAGAAGGACTTTCGCTGTCATGCATAGATAGTTTTATTAAATTGCTTTCTAATATAGCACTGTCATAAAAAGAAGCAATATCGGCCCTCACCTCAACCATTCTCTCAAGATGTTTAAGTTCTTCCATACCTATAGAAGCCTGCAAATCTGTAGCACAATAATTAAACCTCTGAATAAAATTATCTTTTTTATCATAATTAATAATATCTCTTATGGCATCCATTCCTTTTTTTTTGGTAAGTATCATTCCGCCCGCACCGCCAGAAGTAATCATTCTTGTAGCAGATAATGAAAAATAAGCATAATCTCCAAAGCTTCCAAGCAAAGTATCTCTGTATTTACCACCCAAACTATGTGAAGCATCTTCTATAACAGGTACTTTAATATCTGCAAGTTCATCAATTAAAGCACAATTTCCAAACATATGCGAAACTATAATAGCCTTAGTCTTTTCATTAATAGCCTCTATAACATTATCCATAGAAATTTGAAAACTGTCTTCATCTATATCTATTAATACAGGAGTAGCCTTAAGGTTTGTTACAACCTGAAGAGGTGAGCTATTTAGAAAAGATGACATAATAACCTCATCACCCTCTCCAACATTTAAATGTCTTAATATTAATTCTAAAGCACTAGTACCGCTGTTTACAAATATAGCAGAAAAACTCTTGCCGAAATAACTCGCAAAAGTTCTTTCAAATTCATATATAATATCTCCAGTGGCAAGATTATCGCTAATCATTACCCTTAAAGCAGATTCCAAATCTTTTTTTCTTATAGTAGGTCTAGAATGACGTATCAATTTTCTTCCTCATATATTTTTTTGTTTGATACTATAATATATTAAATACAAGAATTTTCAATATACTTTATAAATATGTTATGTTTAGGAGCCATAGATATTGCACGTTTTTTAGTTAAAATAAAGTAGGTATTCCTTATAATATAAATAGCTAA
>NZ_CAKVGN010000100.1 GCF_934747485.1 uncultured Brachyspira sp.
GTTAATTAAATTATAAGGAATACCTGCTTTTTTTAAACTAAAAAACGTGCAATATGTATGGCTCCTAAACAAAATATAAAATTGACAAACTTAGAAAAATTTACTATTTTATTGTATAATAATTTTTAAATCTATTTTATAATAGTCTAAAATCTATAAATAATTTATTGCTTAGGAGTCATATTTATGAAAACAGATATACAAATAGCACAAGAATGCAAATTAAAAAGAATAGATGAAATAGCTAAAATGCTTAATCTCACAGATGAAGATTATGAGGTTTACGGCAAATATAAGGCAAAGATAGAATTATCAGTTTTAAATAAATTAAAAGATAAAAAAGACGGTAAATTGGTATTAGTAACAGCAATAACTCCAACACCAGCAGGAGAGGGAAAATCCACTGTTACAATAGGGCTAACACAGGGCTTAAACAAAATAGGCAAGAATGCAGTTGCAGCTTTAAGAGAGCCTTCACTTGGTCCTGTATTTGGAATTAAAGGCGGAGCTTGCGGGGGCGGATATGCTCAAATTGTTCCTATGGAAGATATTAATTTACATTTTAACGGCGACTTTCACGCTATAGGTTCTGCTCATAATTTAATATCAGCTTGTATTGATAATCATATTAAACAAGGCAACGAATTAAAAATTGATACTAATAAGATAATATTTAAAAGAGTTGTTGATATGAATGACAGGGCTTTAAGAGATATTGTTATAGGGCTTGGCGGAAGCGAAAACGGAGTTGTAAGGCAGTCATCTTTTCAAATAACTGTTGCTTCAGAAATAATGGCTATACTTTGCTTGTCTAATTCTTTAATGGACTTAAAAGAGAGAATAGGAAATATTGTATTTGCTTATGATGTTAATGATAATCCTCTAAAGGTAAAAGATTTAAAAGTAGAGGGAGCTGCTTGTGCATTACTTAAAGATGCCATAAAACCAAATTTGGTTCAGACTCTTGAGAATACTCCTGCTATAGTTCATGGAGGTCCTTTTGCTAATATTGCTCATGGCTGTAACTCAATACTTGCTACAAAATTGGCTTTGAAACTTTCTGATTACACAATTACAGAGGCTGGTTTCGCTGCCGATTTGGGAGCTGAGAAGTTTCTTGATATTAAATGCCGTGTTTCTGGGCTTAAACCTAATTGTATAGTATTGGTTGCTACTATAAGAGCTTTAAAACATCATGGCGGAGCTTTAGAACTAAACAAAGAAGATTTGAATGCTTTGAGTAAAGGTTTTGAAAATTTAGATAAGCATATTGAAAACATGAAAAAATATAATGTGCCTGTTGTTGTTGCTATTAATAAATTTGTTTCTGATACTGATAAAGAAGTAGAATTAATTAAAAAACATTGTGAACAGATGAATGTTGATATTTCATTATGCGAAGTTTGGGAGAAAGGAGGAGAAGGCGGAGAGGATTTAGCAAAAAAGATTGTAAAAGCAACTTCTGAAGAATCAAATTATAAGCCATTATATAATTTAGATAAACCTATAAAAGAAAAGATAGAATGCATATGCAAAGAAATATATGGAGCAGGAGAGATAAAATTCTCTAATAAAGCTAATAAAATGATGAAAAAAATAGAATCTATTGGCTTTGGAGGCTTGCCTATATGTATGTCAAAAACACAAAAATCAATATCAGACAACCCATCACTTTTAAATGCTCCTAAAGGCTATACTTTAAATATTGATGAAATAAAACTTGCTTCAGGTGCTGGTTTTATCATTGCTATGGCAGGCGGAATTATTGATATGCCGGGACTTCCAAAAGTGCCTGCAGCATGCAATATAGATATAGATGAAAACGGCAAGATTACAGGTTTATTTTAATTTTAGATGAGTTGATTTTTGAATATGTTAAAATTTTAAATATAAAATTACATTATATTTAATATATATTTATAATATATGAAGTTAAAATACTTGCACTTTTTGCAACTTTGACGAAGTCCGCAGAGCGAAGGCGGGAAAAAGTTGATAATACATTTACAAAAAAAATAAAAGCCTCAAATCCTAGTACAATTTGAGGCTTTTTGATAAATTCAATATTCTTAATCATCAAATTTCTGTCCCATAAGCTGTCCATTTGAAGATATAAATAACTCCATCATATTGTTTAATTTTACTTTGTAATTACCCCACTCTTTCTCAACGTCTATTATCATAGCTTGAGGATATGCTTTTTTTACAGCAGCACTTACAGCATCAGGTAAAGCAGAAAAAGGAACACCGTTATATTCTCCGTCTATGCTTACCCAATCTCCATTAGCCAAAAAATCAATAGAAGCACCATTAGAAAGTTTTACCTCAAATTTTCCTCCGTCTCTCTCAACCTTCCATATCTGAGCATTAGGATAAACTCTCTGTATGAAAGCTCTTGATTTTTGAGGCAATGAAGAAGCAGGTACTACCCAATCAGCAAATAAACTAGAGCTAGCAAAAATTGTTAATGAAATTAATAAAGTTAAAAATTTAGTCATAAATAAACTCCTTAAAAAGTGATTGTAAATTATCTTTATAATTATAATATAACAAATTTAAGGATAATTGTCAATATTTTTTACAATAAATTTACTATTTTTTTACTTAGATTTGCTAAATTATGTAGATTTATTATACATTTTATACATAGAAACATGAATAATAGCCAGAAATTGGTTGTAAAGTAAATATTATTTACAAAAGAAATGCTTAATACAAAGAAACTCTATTTCTTTTTATCTCTGTTCTATATCTTTTTATTTCGTATTCTACCTTTTTGCTGTCCCAACCCAAAATATAGCCCATCTCTTGAGCAATATGTTCTGCTAATAATGTTCCGCAATCATTCTCTGTAAGTATAAATCTCAATCTTCTTATCATTATATCGTCTAAATGGATTGCATATTCTACTTCAACAAAATATTTTATTAAGCCTCTTGGTATCCTGCTATCAAGACCTACAGAAACAAGCAAAGAAGAATCATCTTTACAAAATTCATTTAATCTCAATACCATATCCACAGAGCCGAAATAATCCATTAAAAACTTAACAGTATCTTTATTTAATACCCAATCTACCGCCTTATCTATTCTGTTGTTCATAAATTTTTTAACACTAAACCACTTATAAGGCTTGCCATACATTTTAAGTAAAGCTTTAATAGCAAGATGAGAAGACATAGTAAAACTGCCCCCCTCAACCATAAATAAATCATAAATAGGGTGCGAATGTATCTTCATATCCATAGGATTAAGAGTCATCATTCCAGATTGAGAAGTAACTATATGATTTTTATTAACTATAGAACCAAAATAAGTATTATAAATATCAAGTAAATATTCTATTTCATCACTTGTTGAATATATACAATCTAAACTGCCATTATACTTTTTTATAACAGGACCTATTATTGTCATATCTTTCCACTTTGTTAAGAAAACATTAGGTCTGTCTTTTATTTTTGGTAAAACAACGGATTTATTTATATGAATAATATTACTATCAACTAAGAAATTTGTAGCTTTTACATATTTTACTTTATCTGTAAAATTGGATTTAGGAAGCATAGATACTATACTATCTCCCCAAGCTCCTGCTGCAACTAATATCTTTTTGGCACTTATTTCATAAATTTTGCCTTTTATTTTATCTGCAAGTATGGTTCTATTGATTTTCTTTTCATTATAATCAAAAGCCTTTACTTCTGCATAATTAAGTATATCAGCACCATATTCCTTAGCTTTTAATAATAATTCTAAAACATATCTGCTGTCATCTATTTTACCCTCAAAGAACTCTGTAGCCCCTATTACATCATTGTTATTTAAATCAGGCAAAGTCTCCAATACAGAGTTTCTGCTATGAGATTTATGTTTTTTAGTTTTTCCAAAAATTGACATCAAATCATATATATTAGCTTTCAATTCATTTCTTATTAAACCAGAATTAGCATTTTGACCGCCGCTGAAATATATAGGATATAATATCCCAAAGTCAGAAGCTGAAGATTTATTAATAAGGTTATTTCTTTCTCTAACTTTAAAAAACGTAGATATAAAGTTATGTGCAGTTAAATCAGTAAAACCGCCTGTGAGCATTTTTGAAGTTCTGGAAGATGAACCAAAGGAGAAATCATGTTTTTCTACGAGAAGAGTTGAAATTCCTACTCTTGCTGTTTTCATAGCGATGGTAGCCCCTATTACCCCGCCGCCTATAATTAAAAGATCATAAGTTTTATCTTTAAGATTAGAGAGTATATTATATCTCGAATTTACCATTAATAAACTCCTTTATATAACAAAGCTCAATCATAAACCCACATATATATTATATAATATTTTTTTACAAATACAAATACTTTATTAAATTCTTGAACTCTAATCTATTTTTATTTTTCTCTAAAAAACTTTTAACGAATTTATTTTTACCATGCGAATCTATATATTCCCCCTCAAACTCTCCAAACCCAGCAATAGGAAAAGTCAAATAAGAATTATATGCCAAAATAGAAGAATAAGAAGTAAATACTATGTAATTTCTTCTGTTTTGCTGTATAAAATCCATCATATTATCCATTTCAAATAAAGGGTCTTCTAATATTATAAACTTATTAAAACTATTATCTATTTCATTTAAAGTATATTTATAATTTTTTGATGAATATTTGTTAATATTAGTATAATTTCCTCTAACAACATTCGAGTCTGTAGTCATTATATTTTTCTTATACATAAAGTTTGTAATGCCTAATGAATATATAAAATCATTAAAAGCCTCCAAATCTTCCATAGGATAAAGAGCAGATGAAATAACCAAAATATCTTTTTTATCTGTTTCTTCTAAAAACTTATGAAATAAATCTTTAGCCCTATTAAAATCATCTTCTATGCCATTTATTAAAGGATATTCAAAAGTTTTATTTGAATAATACAGCATCTTTCTTCCAAAATCGCATATGCCATATTTTTTTAATTCTGGCGATTGTATATCTATTAGTCTTTTATCATCATAAAAATAACTGCATTCGCAAAGCTTATTGCATCCTATACAAAAACTATTTATTTTTTTATATTCAATTTGCTCTTCATTATCAACCGCCCTATCAAGTCTAAAAACTTTAGTAGGACATAAATCTACTATCATGCTATTATAACCAGATATTGCTTTGTATCTATTACAAACTCCGCAATTAATGCATTTATCATAATCAACTTTTATATTTTCATCTAAATTTAAACTATCTATAATATTTTTTATCTCTTCTAATTTTGAATCATCATCACATCTTTCTATCTTTAACTGATAAAAATCTATATACTTTTTTAATTTACAATTATAATAACTGCTGCACTTATCGCAAAAAGGTCTATGCATATAAAGTATAGCCTTAAGCAAAGATTTTCTATATTCAATAATCTCTTCATCATTGCTTATAACATACATTCCATTTTCAACTATCTCATTACAAGCATATTTAAAACTATATTCCTCTTCATCTTTCTTTTTTACTTTTACCAAACAAAGCTTGCATCTAAGCAAATCATTATCTTCATAAAAATCTCTTGCCCTATCCAATTTATAATAACATAAATGTGCTATCTCTATACCAACATACGATAAAGCTTTTAATATTGTAAATCCGCTTTGTGATAATATCTCTCTTCCATCAAAATTAAATCTTACTATCATAACCTATTAATAATCACCCTATTTATTAATAAAACTATAAAGAGTTATTTTTTTATCCAAAGCATATATAAACTCATATTCAAACATCTTTATAGTCTCTAATATACATTTTGCTACATAATATATATATAAACAAGAAGAACCTTTAATAATCATCTCAACAGCATTTATTAAATTCTTATAATCATTATTATTGGATTTTCCTAATATAATTTTATTTAAATAATACTCGCATAAATTAAAACCATAACTGCAAGGCATACAGTTTGTACAAGAAATGCTTTTAGCAAACTGAATAATTTTCATCACAACCCTAAGCATGCATCTATTTTCTGATATAAAACATATACCCCCATTTCCAATATTTATATCATCATATGATAAACTTTTACTGCTTAAACTCTCTAAAGTAGTAGGAGCATTCAAAAATCCATTCGTAAATACACATTTTATATCATTGTTATAAGAAATATATCCGCTAGCTTTTATTATTTCATTAAATAAAGAGCCATATTGAAATTCGTATAAATCTGAATTTGGAATATCTCCAGAAAAAGAAATTAAGCAAGTACCATTATTATTGTCATTTCCATATTGAGAAAAGTTTTCTAAGCCCATATGAGCAAAATATCCAAATTGTATGACAGTTTCTAAATCTAAAACATATTTTTGTCTTTCAAGAAAATAAATATTTATATTTTCTTTATAGTTGTTTTCATCATAAATATTTATATTGATTTCGCTTTCAATTTTATAAAAATCTTCTGCTTCTACTATTGCATTAATTAATGTTTCTTTATTGTAATAGCTTCTAATTAAAATATCTATATTTTTTATATTTAAAATCTTAGCAATCAATATAGCAGAATCTAAAATAAGATGAGGATTATTGTTTATAAAGAATTTGTCTTTAAATACTAAATAGCCAAAAGAATAAGCATTTATAATTAAAGTTTGATTATCATTATCCTTACTTGATAAAATATTATATAAAGATTTTTTATATACATCTCTTGTGAATATGTTAGCTATTTTTAATTCATTAAGCAGAGTATCATATTCGCTTATAGTGGTATGCAGATAATCACCGAAATTGTCTTTAAAATCTTTGATATTTTTTGTAGCATAATCATTATATAGAATAAATTTTTTCATCTTACTTTAACATGTACAGCTTCTATATACTTAATAACGCTGCCAAAAGAAGAATCATTGCATTCTATACCATTAATTAAAACAGAAATGGCATTATTACAATTATGCATACACTCCACCTCTTTAAGGAGCATACCGTCATAAGAAGGAATGCCGATTTTCAAATCATAATGGACTCTAATTGATTCTAAAAGGGCATACGAACCCTTCATAGAACAATGAAGCCCTACACATACTTCTATAACGGTTTTTATCTCGTCCTTTTGCATTTTACAACTCTAAACAAAGAGATGAAAAGTTATTATTTCTTTTTATGCCTATTTTTGCGTAAACGTTTTTTACGTTTATGCGTAGCCATCTTTTGACGAAGTCTTTTTCTTCCTGAAGGCATATACACTCCCATTTTTATATAATTTGAATATTTATTATATCATATAAAAAATTTATTTCAACAACAAAACCAACAAAAATATGTTTAGGAGCCATACATATTGCACGTTTTTTAGTTTAAAAAAAGCAGGTATTCCTTATAATTTAATTAACT
>NZ_CAKVGN010000101.1 GCF_934747485.1 uncultured Brachyspira sp.
TATGATACACCTATGCTATACTTTAAGAAATTAAGGAATTCCTAACTGCAATATGTCTGGCTCCTGTGCATATTATTTTTTAATTAAATATAAAAACTATTTTCCTCTGTTTATATCAAAATCTCCTCGTTCCCCTGTAAGTATGTATCCAATATTTTTTATGTTTTTTCTAAGGCTTTCAACTCCTTCAGCAGATTCTGTACCTGTTGCTATTTTGTTATTATATAGTGAATATTTTTTTCTCACATCAAGAGGAGATAAATTAGGCATAACAACATTAGCTCCATAGAGTATTCCAAGTTCTCTTCCTCCTTCTTTAATGGTGCCAAGTGCAGTAGTTGCTGGTATTAATGCTAATGGAAAAATTAAACGAAGTATTGCTATGAGTGTCAACGTAAGTTCTAATTCTCCCTTTTTTTCTTTAGCAAATGGTGTGTCTTTATGAGGCAAAAAAGGTCCTATGCCTATCATCTCAGGATTAATCTCTTGCATAAACATTAAATCATCAGCAATATTCTCCAAAGTTTGATAAGGGCTTCCAACCATTATGCCTGTGCCTGTTTGATATCCTATTTTTTTTAAAGTTCTTAAACATTCTTTTCTATTTTCTAAACTCATATTTTTAGGATGAAGTTTTGAGTAGTGAATATCGTCAGCTGTTTCATGCCTAAGTAAAAATCTATCAGCTCCTTTTTCTTTTAATGTTTTATAATACTCTTCTTCTTTCTCACCTATTGATAATGTTAGAGCACAATCTGGAAATTTAGTTTTAATTGCTTCAACTATATCAGACATTATGTTTATATTATAATAAGTGTCTTCTCCGCCTTGAAGCACAAAAGTTCTAAAGCCTATTTCATAGCCAATCTCGCAGCATGATAAAATATCTTCTTTACTTAGTCTATAGCGTTCAGCATTTTTGTTGTTCTTTCTTATTCCGCAGTATATGCAGTCATTTTTGCAGTAATTAGTAAACTCTATAAGCCCACGCATAAAAACATATTTACCAAATACTTTGTCAGCTTTCTCTCTTGCTTTAATTCTTAAATACTCTTTTAAGCTTCTTAGTTCTTCTTTTTCTTTATCATTTAAATTTTTTATATTGATATTATTATCATATTCAAAAGATGATAAAAGAGTGAAAGCATCTTCTCTTGATATTTTTTCTTCTATTTCTATTTTGTTAATAATATCTTTTGCTTTATTTGTATTAATCAAGTTTATGTTCCTTTATTTTTAAAAAAAAATTAATAAATTATTTTAAATATGAAACACTAATAATATTATTTTTTATTTGCACTTTTTGGTTCTTTTGACGAAGTCCGCACCGCGAGCGGCGGGGAAAAAGAACAACAAAAAATTAATAAATGTAATTAGTTATATATACTTAACACCATTAATTTTCGCTATAGTCATGCCATAATTAGTTATAGGCACATTCTGCTCTTCGCATATTCTTATTCTATTTAAAATATGTTTTCTGCTACCCATGCATCCTCCGCAATGTATCACCAAATCATATTTTGATAAATCATCTGGAAAATCAGCCCCTGCCGCATAATCTATATCAAACTCAAAACCGAATTTCTTTTTTAATAGATTAGGAATTTTTACTCTGCCTATATCGCCTTCCAAAGGAATATGAGTACAGCTTTCTGCTATTAATATTTTACTTTCTTTTGTTAGGCTATCTATAAAATCAGCACCTCTTTTGTATACTTCTTCATTTCCTTTATAACGAGCAAAAAGAACTGAAAATGAAGTTAATAAACTCTCTTTAGGTTTCAATCTTTCTACTTCTTTGAACACTTGAGAATCTGTTATTATTACTTTAGGAGCTTTACTTAATGCTTCTAATGCATTTTCAAATTTATCAAATGTTGAAGCAATGATTATAGCCCTATTGTCTAAAATATCTCTTATAGTTTGAACCTGCGGAAGAATGAGTCTGCCTTTCGGAGCTTGAATATCCTGCGGCATAACGAGCATTACTATATCATCTTCTTTTATTATATGTCCTGTTATACTTATCTCTTCTGTTTTTGGAATAGTTAATTTTATAGCTTCTATTAGTTTGTCTATATTAATTTTATTATTAGCACTTATTGAAATAGTTTCTATATCAAATACATCTTTTATATTTTGTTCTATTTGTTTGTAATTATTATTTAAATCTATTTTATTTATAACTGCCACAATAGGTATCTCTAAACTTGTTAGTTCATTTTTCCATTTTAACTCAAGCAAATAATCATTAAAATTAGCATCAAATACAAGCAGAGCAATATCCGCTGACTCCATTATTTTTTTTGTTTTTTTTATTCTTAATTCCCCAAGCTCTCCCTCATCATCAAAGCCCGCAGTATCAACAATAGTGCAGGCTCCTATTTTATTTATTTCTATCGCTTTTTTAACAGGGTCGGTAGTAGTTCCTGCAGTATCTGAAACTATTGCAACATCTTGATTTGCAATTGCATTGATAATACTTGATTTACCTACATTTCTTCGTCCAAATATTGCAATGTGTGTTCTATTTGAATTTGGTGTATCATTCATATTTTTTCCTATTTAATAATTAATTTATATATACTCAATTTTTTTAGACTTATTAAAAGTAAATTTTTTATTATTCGCAGGGCTTTGCCCCGCACCCCACTTCTTTTGTTGCCACAAAGAAGCAAAAAGGCTATACTTTATGAAGTTTAGCTTTATATATATGGGAAAAAATATATATTATTTTATATTCATTTATACATATTACCAACATATAAAGCAAAACACTCGCACTTTTTGGTTCTTTGACAAAGTCCACGCCTTGTAGCTGTGGGAAAAAGAACAATAAAAAATTTAAATATATACACTAAAATAAATATATTTAAAACTTAAAATCTCTCCTTCCTTCATCTATTCCTTTTAAAGCTTCTACCAATTTTACTTTAACTTTTTCATTAGGTATGCGTTCTATTTCATTATTCATAACTTTGTCTATTGATTTTTTAGTTTCTTCTTTAGCATAATCATTCTTGTACTCTTTCAAAGTTATTATAGCATTAGCCTGACAGAAATTTTTTATTTGTCCGCTTTTAGCAAAAGACATAAATCTATCGCCCGTTCTTCCTTCTCTGTAGCAAGCAGTACAAAAGCTTGGAAGATAATCTATATCACAAAGCCATTTTATAACATCATCAAGTGAACGGTTATCAGAGATTTCAAATTGTTTAGAGTTCTCTTCCTCCTCTTCAACATATCCGCCCACACTTGTTCTTGAACCTCCGCTTATCTGTGAAACTCCAACTTCCAAAACTTCCTCTCTTGATTTTTTACTCTCTCTTGTAGAAACTATTATTCCAGTATAAGGGACAGCAATTCTTAAAACAGCAACAATCTTTTTGAATAAACTGTCTGTTATAGCATTAGGAAAACTCTTCACATCAACATCATCAGCAGGTCTTATTCTCGGCACGCTTATTGTATGAGGGCCGCACCCAAAAGTCTCTTCCAAATGTTTGGCATGATAAAGCATAGCAGTAAAATCATATTTATAATTATAAAGACCAAATAATACCCCTATACCAACATCATCAATACCGCCTTCCATTGCTCTATCCATTGCTTCAGTATGATATTCGTAATTGCTTTTTGGTCCGCTTGGATGAACTTTCTCATAGGTTGCTTTATGATAAGTTTCTTGAAATAATACATAAGTACCAATGCCTGCATCTTTTAACTTTTTATAGTTTTCTACTGTAGTAGCCGCAATATTAACATTCACCCTTCTAATTGCACCGTTTTTATGTTTAATGCTGTATATTGTTTTTATTGACTCAAGTAAATATTCCATGCTTGCATAATCCGGGTCTTCTCCTGTTTCTAATGCAAGTCTTTTATGCCCCATATCCTGCAATGCTATCACTTCCGCTCTAATTTCATCTTGAGTTAATTGTTTCCTAACTATATGTTTGTTTTTGGCATGATAAGGGCAGTAAACGCATCCATTAACACAATAATTTGATAAATAAAGCGGAGCAAACAATACAATTCTTTTTCCATATATTTCTAATTTTATTTTCTTTGCTATTTCAAACATTTCATTTTCTATTTTCTTGTCATCGCAAAGAAGTAAAGCCAATGCCTCGTTAGGTTCAAGCCCTTTCATCTCATTAGCTTTGTTTAATATATCTCTTATATTGTAATTTCCGCTTTCAACTTGAGATATTGTTTTTAATATTTCTTCATCGTTAATAAATTCATTTGCATTTCTTGACTTTGAATCGTACTTAAATAAAGTATCCGAAGACATAATATAAACTCCTAATAATTAAATAATCAAACTGCTTATTATTTTTTGTTTGCATAAAGTGCTTTTGCAGAAACACCTTCAAGCATACCTAGTTTACCAGTTAAACTATTAATTTTATCATTAGGAGCATTTAAGACTATACTGATTATATTTATATTCTCTTCTCTATAAGGAATACCCATTCTTCCTATAATAAAATCGCTGTATTCATGCAAAACTTCATTCACCTTTGAAACATTATCAGTATTTTCAATTATTATACCTATAACAGCAATTCTATTATTTTCCATAAATCAGATAAATACAAATTATAAATAAATTCCTTCATGATAAACATTAACAGTTGTTCATTTAGGTTAATAATATTATAATAGTTATTTTTAATTTGTAAATAATATTTTTTTATAAAATTATTATGGTTTTAAACAAGTCTATTCAAATTTTCTAAATATTCTTTTGCTTCATCATCATAAATATTAATATCCAAAACTTTTTTGTAGCATTCTTTAGCTTTTTCTTTATCATCAATTTTTAAATATAATTCCGCCATTTCTCTTAGAGTATAACAGCAGTATGAATGTACTTCAAAATATTTTTTATAAATATCTATAGCTTTTTTATAATATTCTTTTGCCAAATCTTTTTCATTAAGATCATTATAAATTTCTGCTATAGAAACATAACATTCCTCACGATTAGGTTCTAATGAAATAGCATGTTTATAACATTTTAATGCTTTATTTTTATTGCCTATTTTTATATATAAATCGCCTATTTCCTTTGAATAAAAACCTTTAAATTCTTTTCTCTCCCATCTGTTTTCTATTCTGAACATACGACTAGTACTTTTTATTTCAAGTTTTATAGCTTTTTTATATGCTTCAATAGCTTTGTTTTTATTGCCTATAGAATTATATAAATCTCCTATAATCTCTAAAGTCCAACAACTTTTATCTTTTTCATTTTCATAAACCTCTATTGCTTTTTTATAATATTCTTCTGCATTTTCTTTTTCTCCTAAACTTTCATAAATCTCTGCAATATATATAAAATTATCCCCGTCTTTTTTATTATCATCTAAATTGATATATTTTTGATAATATTCAATAGCCTTATATTTTTCTCCTATATGCATATATAAATCAGATAATATTTCATAATCATTCTTATCAGCATAATAATTAAGAGCTTTATTAATAAGCAAATCTTTTTTATCATGTTTTAAAAGTTTATCATACAAATCTAATAATTTTATTATATTACTATAAATATTTGCATTGCCTCTATCTTTATTTTCAAATATATAATTCATATATTTTTCGTACATCTCCAAAGCCTTATCATAATTTTTAATTTTTTTATAAATATCACCTAAACTATAATAATCATTATTATCAAAATGATTAATTTCAATAAGTTTATTATACATTTCAATAGCTTTATCATATCTGTAAATGCTTTTATATAAATGAGCCAAAGTTTCATAAACTCTATAATTAATATTCTCTTTATTATTCAGTAAATATTTTTCAAGTACATTAGCTCCTTTATCATATATTCTCAAATCAAAAGAATATATAGTTTCTAATCCATCATAATATTCAAAATTATTAGGCTCTTCTTCTATAAGCTGATTAAATGCTTCTATCAAATATCTATAGTCTTCAATATCTTTATTATATAGATATCTTATCCAACGCCATTCATGTTTTTTAATATATTTTTTATATGCATCAATACCTTTCTGATACTCTCCTAAAGCCATATAAGATTTAGCTAATGCATTTATTGCACTGGTATCTTCAATATAATCACAAGAAGGATGAATTTCTAATACCTTCTCATAATTTTCTATTGCCTTATCATATTCTTTTTTCGCAAAATATGATAATCCTAAATACATAAAATCGCTTTCATCATGCAAAGGAAGTTTTATTATTTCTTTAAACACTTCTATTGCTTCATCATATTTGCCCAATTTAAAATATGATTTTCCTATCACAGTAAGATAATATTCTAAATGATTGTCATAATTAAAAACATAGCTTTTATTTAACTTAACTGCTTTTTCAGCATATTCTATTGCTGCATAATAATTTTTATTTTCATAATTAATATATCCTAAAAGATGCCAATATTCTGAATCATTTTTATTTAATTCTATAGCTTTTTTAATAAGTTTTAATGCTTCATTATAGTTTTCATTTCTTCTGAAACAATATATATAATTGGCTGCCTTATAGTATAATGCTTTATCATCATTAGGATTTATTAACAAAACTTTTCTAAACTGCTTTTGAGCTTTTTTATTATCTCTATTAGAATAATATGCTCTTGCTAATAAAGTTAAAGCTCTTGTATTATTTTTATCTTTTTTAATATACTCTTTTAATACTTCTATAACTTCATCAATTATATTTTCATTATTATTCTCATCATTATTTTGATAATCTTCATCATTTTCATTATTATCTAACTTGTTATCTGCTTCAGTTGAATCAGTTTCATCAAGTTCATAAGAAAACTCTTTGTTTATTATATTTTCGATTTCTTCTAAAGTATATGATTTTTTCATAGTGTAACTCCTATATTTTTATTATTTTTTTATATATAGAGGTACAAAAAACGGCTTCACGGTAGGTTTTGAATATAATATAGTATAGTGAACTCAATACAGTTTGTCAATTTTAATATTTTCGTAGATGCATTATCAACTTTTTTACAAAATGTAAGATTTTTATTATAAACATTGATATTTTAATATAAATTTAGTGGCTGTCCTAGATAACTAAAAAAGCTCCTTTCTTGCTAAATTATATATAATTTCCAACTGTTTTTCAACTTTTGGAT
>NZ_CAKVGN010000102.1 GCF_934747485.1 uncultured Brachyspira sp.
AATTGGGTTATTTATATTATAAGGAATACCTACTTTTTTTAACTAAAAAATGTGCAATATCTCTGGCTCCTAAACATATATGGGTTCTTATTTATATTGATATTTATTTATAATAAAATATAATAAAAGTTAGTAAAAAGGAGTAAAGGTATAATGAAAACTTCTGTAATTATCATGGCTGGCGGAATAGGGGAGAGATTATGGCCATTAAGCAGAGAAAAAAAACCAAAACAATTTTTAAAAATAATTGATAATAAATCCCTTATAGAACAGACAATAGATAGAGCTTTACAAATTACAGAAGAAGAAAATATTTTTATAATAACAGGAAAGAGATATAAGGAAGCTTTTTTTACTTATATATCAAACTTTAAAAAAGATAATATTATATATGAACCTATTGGCAGAGATACTGCTGCTGCTGTGGCTTTGGGAGTATTAACTGTAAAAGAAAAAATAGGTAATTCAAATGTGGTAATAATTCCTGCTGACCCTATAATAAAAGAAGAGGATATATTTGTAAATACCATAAAAGAGGCAATTAAATTGACATCAGAAACTAAAAATATAGTAATTGTAGGAATAAAACCAACAAGGGCTGAAACTGGATATGGATATATAAAATTAGATAAAAACATAAAAGGCAATGAATATATTGTTCATAAGTTTGTAGAAAAGCCCGATTTAGAAAACGCAAAGAAGTTTTTGGAAGATGGAAGTTATTTATGGAATAGCGGTATGTTTATATGGGATAGTGAAAGCATATTAGACAGTATAAACAAATTTATGCCTGATACTTTTAATAAAGTAAATGAGGCATTAAAAAATATTAACGATGAAAATAAAGCATTAGAAATATTTAACAGCATTGATAAAATTTCTTTCGACTTTGGAATAATGGAGAAATTAGAAGATATTATATGTATAAAGTCAGAGTTTTTTTGGGACGATTTGGGAGCTTTTTCTGCACTTGGAAGAATACATGATAAAGATGAAAATAATAATGTTGTAATAGGGCAGGTATATCTTAAAAACTCTAATAATAATATAATAATAAATGATGATGATGATTTGCTTACTTTAAATGGAATTAATAACACAACAATAGTAAAATCTAATGGTGTTGTTTTAATGTATCCAAACAATGAAGATTCTAAAATAAAAGAGATATTAAAAGATATTAGAGAGAAAAATGAATTAAATAAATATAGAGAATTATTATAATTTTATATTTTTTTATTTAGAATAGTTTCTTTATATATTTTTTCTTTTGCTTGTTTTATTTTTTCTTTGCTTTCTTTTTCTTTTTTGTTTTTTTGATTATCTTCTATAAGTGTGCCATTTATTAATACATTTTTTAATATTATATTTTCATTGTTAATCAATTCATTAGGTAAAGTTATGCCTTTTATTTCAACATTTTCTAATTTAAAACTTTTATGAAAAATAAGGTTTCTGAAATCTGCATCCTTTTCAACTATTATATTCTCTAATGAAAAATCATCTTTTAAGTTCACATTTAATAAACTTAAATTATTACTAAAATGAACATGATTGAAAACAGATTTTTTTATAAAGTCAGAATTAGTAAAATTGGCATCGCAGTTAATTTTAGCATTATATAAATTAATGGATTCAAAATTAGACATCGAGAAGTTTAAATCCATATTTATAGTAGTATTTTTCATTATAATTTCTTTGTTTATGTTGGACATTTTTATAAATATGCCGGAATCAAATAAAGCATTAGTGAAATCAAGTGATATATCTAATTTCAAATTATTAATATTAAATGGTGCATAAAATGAAGCATCAGAAAAATTAAAGTTAGAATCTTTTTCTATTTTTAAGCTTTCAAAACTAAAGCCTTCATAGCTAATCATATGAGAAAAGTTATAGTGCCCTCTATATATATCATCTCTTATAATGTTTCTAAATAGATTAGCTGGTTTACTATCTGATTTATGATGTATAATGCATAAATCATCTTTATAAACTTCTCTGTCGCATTTTTCTGTGTTTGATATTAATTGTTTACATATATTAGGCATAATTATTAAAACATAAAGCTTAAACCAAAATCATGCGAAATATTATTTTTGTTAAACTCATCAAATATTATAGCATAATCAAGTCTAAACAAATCAATATATAATGAAAGCCCCAAAGAAACTCCATTATTTCCAATACCAAGTCTTGCTAAAATACCGCTTGGCAATTTAGCAGAACGTCTTTTTTGCATAGCACTAGGCTCATCTAATACACTCTCAGGCAAATCATCAAACCAAGAAGAAGAAGATTTATTAAATAATCCTAATTTATTAAAATCTATTATCATAGCTTCAAGACCCAAAGATATATTATGAGTGATAGAAGGAACTCCAACAGAATAATTAAGCGAAACTGATACTGTAGAATCTTCTTTAGCATAAGCAACTGAAGCTACTATGTCGGTGTCTATATTGCCAAATACATTATCGTAAAAACCAAAATTCCTAATACCAGCACCAATTTTAAATACAGGAGTAAAAATAGATTGCATATAATATATGTCTAAAAATCCTCCAAAAATGTTTTTATTTAAAGAATTATTTAATACTCCTTTAATATTTCCACCTATAAAAGATTTATCATTTATAGCATAGGCAAAAGCAATGTTCGCTAAATAAACTCCGTTGTATATACTATCTTTTTTATTTCCAAGTATGTCATAAGATTGTATTTTATTTATTTCTGAAGCAAATCCAAAACCTATAGCATAAGAATTACCTGTATGAGAATATGATGCATTAAATATGTATTCGTTTTTAAAATCTGGCGATAGGGTGTAATTTATATTAATGCTATCTCTAATAAGCCCCATTAGTGAGGCTGAGTTTACAAATAATGCAGAAGAATCATTTCCTATTAAAAAAGTGCTGTTCATCATTCCTCTGCTTCTTGTGCTTGTATAATTTAAAATAGATAAAGAATGTCTTGAGGATAATGTATCAGCGTATAATAAAAAGCTAAATACAAAAAGAATAATAAAAATAAAACTTAATTTTTTTATCACGATAAAACTCTAATCAATAATTTTTGTTATTATAACATATAAGAACCCTTAATACAATAAAATAATAGTTTGTAATAATAAATTATTGTATGGGCTAAACTAAGTATATTTTGTTATGCGAGTTTTATGCTTTATTCAACTTTTCCCGCAGCTCGCACCACAGGCACTTCCTTCGGTCGCGGTGCAGACTTAGTCAAAAGAACCAAAAAGTGTAAGTGCTATAGCTTTATATATTTGGAGCATATAAATCTAAAATAATGTCTATATTTTGTATATATATGAAAAGCTAAACTTATTAAATGCAGTTCTTTTGCTTCTTTTATACCAATACCGAGTAGGTGCCTATCGGCAAAAGAAGTGGTGGTGCGGGGGTTAGCCCCCGAAAACAATAAAAACATAAGAACTAATTTTTTTACAAACTTAAAAATATTTTTTATTATTTATTACCAAAATCATAATACAAAATATATTGCTCTATTAAATATTTTTCGCCATAATAAATTAATGCTATATAATATTCTCTATTTTTGCTAAAGTTTATATTGTCAATTCTGTTTACTGCTTTTTTTATGTAATTATAATTTTCATCAAAAAGTATAATCTCTATATCTTCTTTATATTCTAATATAATATTTATATAAGAATCTATATCTGTTTTGTTTTTTATTCTGTAAAAATCTATATCTATAATATTTTCATTTTTTAAATATGGTTTAATTTTTTCATCTAAAACTAAGTCTTTATTAATAAAAAAACCGTTTATTTTTTGATTAGGATATTCTATTTCTTCAGCATAAAATATATTATCATTATATTCATTGCCATTTTTATATTTATAATCTTCAGAAAAATTTAGTTTTAGGTTATAGTCAACTTCATCTTGAGAGGTTAATTTTAATAAATATTCTTTTTCATTTAATAAAATATTTTTTAATTCTATATTTCCAAAGTAATTTTTTGCCTTTTGAGTTTCTACTCTAAAAACAATATCCCTATTTTCTTTATTATAAAACTCTAATACAATATCAGAGTTATTGTTAGCATAAAAACCAAAGTTCATTATAAAACCATTAGTAGGCTTAATATGATAATAGTCTATATCATCAATTTTAAAACTTCCTTTTAAGCTAATATCAGACTCTATAAATTGAGCATACTCTTCATTATTATTAGGCTCTATTTCATTAACTGTATTTGAATTGTTATTTTTATTGCAAGAAATTAATAATGTAAACGTGAAAATTAATATAATATTTTTTATCATAAAATAATTAATCATTCCATAGCAACAATTTTTAAATAATGTAAAAACTCTTTATCATCGCACATAGTTTTTCCATCATCATCAGACAACTTAGCAACAGGCTTACCATTAACCATCTGAAGTTTCATTACAATATTTAAAGGTTTAGCAATAGGCTCAAAATCATTCATAATAAATGTACCTATTCCAAATGTAACTTTAGTTTCGTTTTTGAACTCTTTATATATATTATAAGCTTTATCAAAATTAAGGCTGTCAGAGAAAAGAAGAGTTTTAGTTTTGGGGTCAATTCTTAAATCTTTATAATGCTTTATAACTTTGTATCCCCATTCAATAGGGTCTCCGGAATCATGCCTTATGCCGTCATATAGTTTTGCAAAATATAAATCAAAATCTTTTAAAAATTTATCTGTTCCTAAAGTGTCTGATAATGCAATGCCTAAATCTCCTCTATATTCATTAACCCAAGATTGAAGCATGAATTTCTGACTCTCCGCAAGCCTAACCTTATCTAAAGCCTGCCCAACTTGATAATATTCATGAGCATTAGTTCCAACAGCAAGTAGATTATACTTCTGAGCAAAATATACATTACTTGTACCTACCAAACAATCAGCAGGAACTTTTTCTTTTAATATAGAAATAGCCCTGTCTTGCCACTTAAAAGAAAATCTTCTCCTTGTTCCAAATTCAGAAAATTTAAAACCATTATCATTATTGTATATAGGAAGCAATTTTTTATCTAACTTTTTTATTAGATTTAATTCTCCCTGTCTATAAACCTCTTTTTCTCCATTAGTTTTACAAATAGTGTAGTAATAATATATTTCGCTAATCATTGCAAGTACAGGTATTTCCCAAAGAATAGTTTGATACCAAGGACCTTCTATAGAAACGGTTAATTTATTATCATCAAAAGAGGCATTAATATGCTCTTCTAAAGGTCTATATAATTTTAAAAACTCTATATAATCTCTCTTTATAAATCTTAGTGAAGCTAAATATTCAAGTTCATGTTTTTGGAATGTTAGATTGCAAAAATGTTTTATCTGTTTTAAAAGCTCTTCATGCATTTCCTTAGTCCATTCTAACACATTTCTGCTTCTAAAAATATATTTTACCCAAACATTAGAAAATTGTCTTAAAGCACATTGCTGCATCGTGAATTTATATAAATCAGTATCAAGCAAGCTATTTATTATTGTATCCATAAATAAATCCTTAAAAAACCTTATCTATTTTTTATTTCTTTCTATAATTTTAGAAAGTTGATAAAGTCTGTATATACCAGATATAAACCCAAAAAATATACCAGCTATAGTAAATAATGGAGAAGTATTTAATTTTTTATCAGCCAAGTTTCCAACAAAAGCAAGCCCAAGTATTATACTTCCAAACTCAATACCCAAAGCAGTGTATTTTATTCCATTTTTTATATTATTCTTGCTGTTCATAATTAAGCGTTGTAAAAATTAAAGGATTAACATATTCAGAAGCTAATTTTAATTCATATTCAAGTTCGCCTGTTTTGGCATTTCCTATAATATCGCCTTTTTTTACATCAACATTTGTTTTTACAGAAGTAGTGGCTAATCCTTTATAAGTAGTTATAATACCGTACCTGTGATAAATAACTATACTTACTCCTTCATCTTTATTGTATACTACACTATTAATTGTACCGGAAGCTGTTGCTCTAACAAGTGTACCTGCTATTGTTTGAAAGCCTATGCCTTTTGATAAAAGAGAGTCTTTTTGATATGGTTTTGATATAACAGCATATCTGGAATCTATTGGTGTAATTGTAGGCACATACTCCAATGCATTATTTTTAGAATTAATATTAGCTTTCAATTCTTCTAAATAATTTTTTAAATTTTCAAATTCTTTAGCTCTGGCATTTAAAAGTGTTATATTATCAGCATTATTTGTATTTAATAAATTAGTATTTTCTATTTTAAATTTATTCATCATATTAGACATATCTGCTCTGTAAGAATCATTAGAAAATACTGAATTAAATAAATTTTCTAAAGAATTAATTTCCTCAAGCCTCTCTTGATAGCTTCCTGTAAGAACAAGTGTTTTGCTTGCAATAACTGTATTTTTTGTAAGAGATGAGAAGGTTATTAAGAGAGCTACTGCTATAATTAAAAGTATTATCAAAATTCCATATATAGGTATTGATAAAGTTTTAGTCTTTTTTTTAGAATGCGGTATAAACATAAAATATAGTCTATGGGACAGTATTTTATGCAGTTTGTAAAAAAGTGAAGAATTGTTAGAATTATTCTTTTTATAAAAGTTGTTTTTTTTCTTTTTTTTATTTTTATACATATGCAAAAATTATATCAATAATATAAAATTATATCAATATAAAATAAATATATACTTGTTTAGGAGCCATACATATTGCACGTTTTTTAGTTTAAAAAAAGCAGGTATTCCTTATAATTTAATTAACTAAA
>NZ_CAKVGN010000103.1 GCF_934747485.1 uncultured Brachyspira sp.
ATTATGATACACCTATGCTATACTTTAAGAAATTAAGGAATTCCTAACTGCAATATGTCTGGCTCCTGTGCAAAAAATTTTAGTAGAATTTTTTATGCTATTTTTTGTATAAATCATAAAAATACATCAAAGAATCAACTATATCTCCTCTTTTGCACATCTCTCTATAAGCTTTTTCATTAACAATTCTTGCCTCATTAACTTCATTTTCTTGCAATACTAAATCATTTATATTAACATCTCTTTTAAATATATAAGAATCAATTATAGTATTAGAAAAATCAATAACAAACGAAGTAAAAAATTCAGCCTCATCAATTTCAAAATTAAGACCTATCTCTTCTTTTAATTCCCTAACAGCTCCCTCAACACTGCTCTCGCCCGCAACTATAGAACCCTCAGTACATTCCCACATATTAGGACATATATTTTTACTGCTATGCCTCTTAGTTAATATCACCTCATCATTACTATTAACTACCCAAGCATGAATCACTATATGATAATCACCATTATCTAAAGGCAATCCCCGCTTATGAAACTTGTTTTTTTTATTTTTATTTATATCATAAATATCCCAAATCTCAGCCATAATATTTTTTTGATTCTATTACTCCCTATTGATATACGATGACACAACATTTCTAAAAGAGTTTATATGATGCTTAATATCGTATATATCTCTAATGCTTAAAATTTTATGTAAAACATACATAGGATTAAATGATAAATTATAAAAATATTCTACATATTGAAAAATATCATCAACTTCTAACTTCATTACACTACCCCTCATATCATATTCAAACCAATTATCAGTATTAATATAATCACTATCTTTGCAATAATTAAATATATTGGTGCCCGGATATGGAACAAAAATAGAAGTATTCATTGTATTAATATAGCCATTAGTCATTAAATATTTTATTACATCAAAAGTAGCTATAATATCTTCTTCATTCTCCCAAGGATATCCAATCTTCACCATCATATCTATAAGTAACCCCACCTTTCTTGCCATTTTAATAGACTCAATCATAGAATCTATATTTATATATGAAGGAGAGAGTTTCTCTAAAGTTTTAGTATTTGCAGAAGGAAAAGTAACAATCAATGTTTTAAACCCAGCTTTTTTCATCATCTTATAATAATGATAATCCAAATCCGTAAAATACATATAACAATCAATATAAACTTTTTTATTTAATTTTCTCTCTATCATAGTTTGACAAAATAATGAAAGCCACTCTCCCATAGGAAAAGATACTGTAACATCCACAAACTCTTTTATACCATATCTTTTATGCAAATATTCTATTTCATCAACAACATTAATAGGGTTTCTTAACCTAACATTATTAAACAATATATTAGAATCTGCACAATTATAATTATTAAAAACAGCCCCGCGTCCAGACATAATAAAAGTAGCCGGAGTTTTTTTATAATATTCATTTTCTTTGGAATATAATTTCCAATTCGTGAGATTTCTATCTATAAATGGAAGGCGGTCTAAAGGATAATCAAGTTTACATTTGCCAGTGTTTCTAATATTTCCTTGAGATGTTTTATAATATATACCCTCTTTTAATTTTTCACCATTATTAATATAATTCACAATACTTAAAAGAAGTACATCATAATCTCCGCCTGTAACAACAAAATCTACTTCAGATTTTAAAAAACTCTCTTCAGGCAATGCTGTAACATGACTTCCTGCCAAAACTATATAAGCATTTTTATATTTATCTTTAATAGCATTAATAGTATCCCAAGTATAATTTATTGTGGCAGTAGTAGATTCAAAAAATATTAATTGCGGATTTATTTTGTCTATTTGTATAAGCCAATCTATTATATCCATCTTTCTTGCTACAGTATCTATAAAAAAAACATCATAGCCGTTATTTTTTAATAAAGTGGCAGCATAAGCTAAAAGCATAGGATAATTAGCACTAAAATTTCTTACCCATTGAAATTGCATATTTAAAGACATTAATGGAAAACCTTTATTATATTCAAAAGGAGGATATGTTATACATACTCTATTAATTTTTTCTTTTTTCATTGCTTATATATATTTTTTTATTTTACTTTTTTAGCTATTTTTTTAGGAGATTTAGAAGATTTCTTTTTAATTATTTTTTTCTCATAAACATATTTTTCTAATTCATACTGGTCATCAAATATTACATCATACCACTCTTCATATCTCTCACATTTAGGCGGACTATGCTTAGTACATATATCATGCCTATTCTCATAATTTTTGCACAAATAAGTTTTTTTATCTAAATACCTGCACTCGCTTCTTATCATATGGTACCAAGTATCCTGATATATAAATATAAATGAATGCTTAAAATAAAGATACCATTTCAAAGTTTTTAATTCTTCTTCATTTTTAGGTTTAGATATTTCCATCACCAAATCATGACAGCATAAAGAATTACAATCTGCACATAATTTATCTGTAACTTTCTCTTTTCTATCTTTAAAAATTTTATCAGACGGTATCACTTTCATCAATAAATCACCTTATAAAAAATAAAACAATCATTTAATTATACTAAAGTGATTAGGTTTTGTCAATTTGATATTTTCGTTATTATCAGAAACTAACCATATTTAAGTTTTTATTATACTTATTAAAATATTATATAGTCATATTTAAAAAAAATATCAAAAATTCATATTTTTTTGCAATTTAAGAACTATAATTGGTTGATATTTTTATATAAAAATATATAATATATTACATAAAAAATATATTAGGAGAAGGAAAATGAAAAAACTTACTTACTTACTTAACTGTTATTTTGACATCTATTACTATAATGTCATGTAATAGTAAAACTACAAACCCTACTGACATAGGAGATGTTTCTCTAAGAGAAAGTTTAACTAGTTCAGGAAAACTTTCTATATATGAAGATACTGAAAAAAATTCATTAATAATGAAAGAAGAAAATTCTTCAAATAATGGTTATGTTTCCGCTAGTAAAACAAGCGATAATCAATATACCGTTCTTATATCAGACGATAAAAATTCAAAAGTAACAACCATATATAATAATTCATTGTTTCCAGATAAAATAAGTATTAATAATGGAACAAGTATATTAAATGGTGATATATTGAATTATAATGAAACAGAAAATACTTTTGACATATCTTGGAGAGAAGATGATGGTACGGAAATTTTCTATTTTAGTGGTATAAAACTAAAAGGAAAAGTTGATAGTAAATTTTCTAGTAATGATGAGGAAACATATGAACTTAAAATTATGCTTACATCATCTTTAATTACTGATAGTATGAATGATTATATTAATGAAAATCCTATGCCAAGAGCATGGTGGAATATCTTTTTAAAAGTAATTGCAGTTGTAGCTATTATAACAGTTGGTGTTCTTACTGGAGGAACTGGTGTAATAGCCATGCCATTCTTATAATAAAATTTTAAAAAGGAGAACGAAAATGAAATTAAAAATATTTATAATTTCTTTTATATTTATTTTTTCAAGTATGCTATTTCCTGCTTTTGAATTAGGTTTTGCTGGAAAATTTGGAGTTGCCAACAGTTTTACTGATTTAACAGGTGAAGTTTTTGAGCCAAGATTAGATTTAAATTTACAATTAGGTTATAACTTTCCTATAAATAAATCTTCTTTCAGAAGCATAAGCTTATTATTTGATACAGGAATAGATGCAAGAACTATATCTTTAAAAAATGATAATTATAAAATAAATCGATTAGAGGCAGGCGGAATAACAACTGGTTTGGCATTAAAATTTATATTTACTCCAGTTTTAAATTCAAAAATAGATTTAGTTTTCGGTTTATCTTCAGGTGTTAAATTTATACCTATAATAGATGATTTAAATATAAAACCAAATAAAGTTCCGATATCTCCATACGTTAATTTATTTTTAGAAGATAGAATATATAATATTAATGAAACGTTGGCTTTTGTATATGGTCTTAATATTTTTTATGAATATATGATATTTGATAAAAGTGATATAAATAACTTATTTGGAGGCTATAATATAAATCAGCATCATTCAATAGGAGCTATGCTTTCTTTAGGTATTCATTTTGGAAAGCGTTAAAGCTTATAATTATTAGCATGAAATATTGGGCTTATGATGAATGAATATATTTATCATAAGCCTTATATAATTTAGCCTAAAATATAGGTACTATCTTATTAGTTTATACATATTCCAAACATACAAAGCTAAAGCACTTGCACTTTTTGGTTCTTTTGACGAAGTCCGCACCGCGAGCTGCGGGAAAAAGAACAACAAAAAAATTATAAAAAATAATTGTTTTAAATACACTAAAAATTTTAAGTCTGTAAAACTCAGTTTTTATATTTTTATTGCTTTGGGGGCTAGCCCCCATACCCCCACTTCTTTTGCTGCCGCAAAGAAGCAAAAAGGCTGCATTTTTAGATTAAATACAAATATTATTTTATAATTAATACATATTCCTAAGATATTAGCTATAGTATTTGCTTATACTAAAGTTCAATCTTTAGAATAATTCTCCATAAACTTAATCAGCTCTTTTAAACAATTTGTATACTTCACTATATCTTCATCTTTTAATGAAGCAAGCATATCTGTATCAAGCTTTTCAAGTTTTTCTAATATAGGCTCGGCAAACTTAATACCCTTCTTAGTAAGAGTTATAATTTTATTTCTTTTATCTTTAGCATTAACCTTTCTTGTAATGTATCCTTTCTTCTCAAGCCCATTAAGAAGAGAACAGCTTGTTTGCTTTGGTATGCATAATTTCTCTGTAACCATATTCTGAGGGCATTCTTTATTATAATAAATTAGCCCTAATGTAAACAAAGTTAAATCTGTTATGCCGTACTGTTTTGCCCATATATGATAAAACCTATTAGTTTCATACCAATGGTCGTATATAATGTCTATATGCTTCTTTAACTCTTCTTCTTTCATTTAATAGCCTATTATTTTAGAAAAAACTTATTAATATAGTCAACAACAAAAATTGTAAGCACTATAAGAGGAAGTATATAACTAACATAGAATCTAGACCATTTAGGGAATTTCAAACCCTTACCAGTATCAGCTTCTTTAAGGAAGTTATTCCAACCCCAGCCAAGCTCTCTAGTACAGAATATTAATATTATTATACCGCCCAAAGGAAGGAAGTTGTTAGAAACTAAGAAGTCTAAACCGTCTATTATGCTAGTTCCTTCACCCAAAGGTTTAATAAATGATAATACATTAGAACCTAAAGCAGCAGGCAAGCTTAATATAAATATAGATATAGAAACAACTATTGTAGTTTTTTTACGGTTCCATTTAGTTTCAGACATAGTGAAAGCTATAATATTTTCAAATACAGCAATAATAGTAGTTAATGCCGCAATAGATAAGAATAAGAAGAATAATGCTCCCCATAATCTGCCTAAAACCATAGAATTAAATATATTAGGCAAAGTAAGAAATACTAAACCAGCACCCTGACCAGGATTTACTCCAAAAGAGAAAGTAGTAGGGAATATTACAAGACCAGATAATAATGCTATTAAAGTATCTAGTATAACAACCATTATAGATTCGCCAGTTAATGAATAATTTTTATCTATATAGCTTCCAAATATAGTCATAGCACCAATACCCAAACTCAAAGTAAAGAAAGCCTGACCTATAGCAGCATAAGCTACCTTAGAAAAACCAGCAATTCCATCGCCAAACATATTTTTGAAATTTGGAAGCAAGTAGAATTTAAGACCATCTTTAGCATTAGGCAAAGTAACAGCTCTCACTATAAGAATAAGAAGCACAAAGAAAAGTAAAGTCATCATAATCTTACTTATCTTTTCAACGCCATTTTCAAGCCCCTTAAAACAAACTATACTAGCAATTATAACAGCAACGAACATCCAAAATATTAATGTTTTAGGAGAAGCAAGCATATTACCAAAAAATGCCTGAACCTGCTCAGGAGTTAATCCTTCCATATAACCCATAGCCATAGAATAACAGAAATATAAACACCAACCAGCTATAGTAGTATAAAACATTAAAAGTAAAACACATCCAAAAATCTGCACATAACCAATTATATGCCACTTATGACCTTTTTTCTCCAAGTTTCTATAAGAACCAGCTAAATCTCTTCCGCCCGCACGTCCAACAGTAAACTCCATTATAAGTATTGGAAGCCCTAAGATTACTAATGATATTAAATATAAAACAACAAAAGCAGCTCCGCCGTATTGACCTGTAATATATGGAAATCTCCACACATTACCCAAACCTATAGCACAGCCAGCTGATACTAATAAGAATCCTAATCTGCTTGAAAGCTTTTCTCTCTTCTCATTCATAAATAATCACCTATACACTATTTTTTATATTTCTATTTATAATAATAATAAATATAAAAATTGTCAAGGATAAATTTTATAAGCAATAATTTTGTAATTTTAAAAAACTATATATTTAAAAACACAAAACTTTTATCCAATTAATTATAAAATGCACAGGAGCCAGACATATTGCAGTTAGGAATTCCTTAATTTCTTAAAGTATAGCATAGGTGTATCATAAT
>NZ_CAKVGN010000104.1 GCF_934747485.1 uncultured Brachyspira sp.
AGTTAATTAAATTATAAGGAATACCTGCTTTTTTTAAACTAAAAAACGTGCAATATGTATGGCTCCTAAACACATAATTTTTATTAAATAAGTTGTTATTTAATGAAAATTGCAATATAATTATTTAGCAGAAATTATTTAAATTTTATTGTATACTTAATAATAATAAGAATATATTTATTTAAATAGTTTTATGTAATTTTCTTTAAATATATTATAAATATTGTAAAAATATATATAAATAACAGGGAACTTTTTTAATATATATTCGTCTAACATATTATAATAAAAAGAGATATATTCGATTAAAGAGGTTTGGTTACTACATGAAAAAAAAGTTTGTATTATTATTTATATTATTATTTTCATCACTCCTTATTGCTCAGCCTCCGGCACCAAGGCATGGCAGGGGAATGGGCGGCGGCAGAGGAATGCATAGAGGAACTGATAAATTGGGACCTGATGCTTTGCGTTTTTTACAAATGGCAGGTATTGTATTAACCGAAGAACAAACGAAAAGAGTTTATGATATAGCAATTAAATTTGTTAAAGAAGAAGAAAGCATTAGATTGGAAATAGAAAAGATAGATTACAGTATAAGGGAAGAACTTATTAAGGATAATCCGGATAGGAATATGCTGAAGAATCTTATTAAATCTAAAAAAGATTATGAGGCGGAGAGAGATTATTTGAAAATGGTTCGTGATTTAGATATAATAAATGTATTAACACCTCAGCAAAGATCTCAGCTTCGTAATTGCAAAATGAGGTAATTATTTTTTATGAGTGGTGTAGAGATGGCGTTTGATGAAAATAATTTTTTAGAAGCTTTCAAAAATGGAGATGAAGAGGCTTTCAAAGAACTTATGGAGGCTTATAAAAAACCTTTAATTAATTTGGTATATTCTCTTATTTCTAATTATGATGAAGCAGAAGAGATTGTGCAGGACGTTTTTGTTAGTTTTTATATAAAAAGAGAAAGCTTTGAGGGTAGGTCTAAAATTTATACTTGGCTTTATAGGGTTTCTTTCAATAGGGCAGTTGATCATATAAGAAAAAAAGAGCGGGAAAAAAGATACAGACTTAAAGAATATAGAAATGCTCAAATGCAGGAAGCTCATGATAATGACAGTATAAATAAAATCATCATAGCTGAGAGTTTATCTAAGTTGGAAGATGATTTTAGAATACCTCTTATTATGGCAGAATATGAGAATTATTCTTATACTGAGATATCTGAGAAATTGGACTTGCCTGTTAATACCGTTAGAACAAGGATATTTAGGGCAAGAAAGAAATTATTAGAAATAATAAAAAAAATGGGGGTAACTTTATGAACAACACACATGAGTATTATGAAATGCTTATCAGCAGATATAAAGATAATGATTTAAATGATGAAGAAATATTAGAGATGGAAAAGCATTTAGATGAATGTTCTGAGTGCAGAAAGTTTAAGGAAGAAATTTTTGCTATGTCATCTATTTTAACAGGGAAGATGCCTATAAAAGTAAATAACACAAAAAAGAAATTTAAACTCGTGCCTTATGTTGCTTCTATAGCAGCTATGCTTTTAATATTTGTTGGAGTAGGTGTAGTTATTAATAACAGCAATAATAATTCTATTGATTCGCAAATAACTGCCTCAACATCTGTTTTGGAAGAAGAAGAGAATATCTACAGCGATGATGTTTACAGTGATTATGCTCTTTTATCTACATACTTTGACTATGCTCCTGAAAATCAAAGCAGTGAAGAAGACAGTATGACAGTATTATCAGCTTATATGGCTTATATGGAATAAAATTAATTTTTGGAATTGTTTACAACTCCAAATGGTATTCTTAATTTTACTATAGTGCCGGCACCCTCAGAGCTATCTATTGTGATTGTTCCTTGCATAGTATCAAGCAAATCTTTAACTACAGATAAGCCTATTCCTATGCCGCCGTATTCTCTTTCAAATCTTGAGTCGCTTTGATAAAATGGTATAAAGATTTTCTTTAATTTGCTTTGTTTTATTCCTTTGCCTGTATCTTTTACTGTAATCTCTATTTCATTTGGCATAATATTTTGCATTGAATGATAATTAAATAAGTCTGGTGAAAAATCTATTGCTTTAGTTTCAATAGTATCAAGCATTCTAACGTTTATAGATATTGTGCCGGACTTTGTAAATTTAAATGCATTAGAAACTATTCCTTCCATTATTAGTCTGAATCTTTCTTTATATCCTATTAGAGTGTTACAATTTTCTTCTATAAATATTTCTGTTTTAATATCTTTTGGATATAAAATTTTATATCCTTCTATTATTGAGTTCAATTCATCTTCAACATTAAATTCTGAAGTATAACTATAGCTCTCATCATCTTTAATAGCAATCTGTATTAAATTATTATTATTGTCATACAATTTTTTTATGCTTCTTGATATAACATTAATAGCCTCTTCTTTTACTTCTTCATTAATAGTTTTTCTCTTTAATAAATTAATATATCCCATTATCTCTGTAAAAGGGTGTCTAAGTTCATGAGTGATAGTTGCTTTAAACTCTCTTATAAGTTTGTTATAATAATTAACATTCTTTTTCAAAGAGTTTATTTCATTAAATAGAGAAACCAATCTTTTTTGCAAAATATCAGTGTGCTTTTTTTGCTGTTCATATAATATTGAAAAATAAAGTCTATTTAAGCCTATCTCTGTACCAGCATTTTTTATTATGCCTTCTTTACACCATTTTATAGCCTCATTAAACTCTACAAAAAAAGAATCAATATTCTCTTCCATAACAGAACCATCAGTTTTTACTTTCTTAGGTTTTAATCCTGTTATATCGCATGTAGCAATATTTATTCTCTCTGTAATAATCCCAGAAGAGCTGTAATATTGATGTCCTAAAACTTTAATATTTTTTATATTAACACTATACCCTGTCTCTTCTTCCAATTCTCTTTGTGCACATTTTCTTATACCCATGTTGCTGTCTTTCATATTAAGTTCATCTTCTTCAAGCATTCCTGCTGGAAACTCTAAAAATGACATAATATTTTCATCTATCTCATCAGCACTTTTATTGTTTAATACTTTTTCTTTATAGTAAACTACAGGTCTAAAATTTTTAATCATAAGTACATGCATTTGATTATCTATATAAGTATATGGAACTATTATAACAGCATCAGAACCTTTTCTGTTAATGATGTCGCAATTATACTCTTTTGAAAAACTTCCGTCATCATATTCATTTATAGCAACAAATCTCTCTAATGTAACAAAACCTGTATTTAATTTTATTTCGGGGGATTTATGAAAAAATTTAGTATCTTTAACTTTTTTAGGCATAATAGTTTTCTCTTTATTATTATTTTATATTTTTATTGAATTTCTTAATAAGCGTAATAATATTTCCTTTTCTATTGTGAGTAACTTCGTCAAAATATGATTTTATTATTATAATTCCTCTTCCGCTTTCTCTTGCAAAACCATCATTTTTAATTGATTTTAATGCTCTTTTAATATTAAAGCCTTCTCCATTGTCTTTTACTTTAATTTTTATATTATTTTCTTTTTCATTGATATCTAAAGTAAGTTCTATATTTGTATTTTTTGCAAGCTCGCTTTTTAATAGTTCTTTTAATTTTTTATTGTATATATTTTTTTGAAGCCATTCTTTTTTTTGCTCATACAATATATTAAGATTACCATGTTCTATAGCATTTATTATTACTTCGTATAATGCTGATGAGAAAAGGTCTATATCTGTTATATATTTGCTTATTTTTAGGCATATATTTTCTATCAATTTGCTTATTTTATCTAAATCATTGTCAAGTATATACTTTTCCACTTCAAAACAACCCTATATTATCATTTATTCTAAAGTATACCATTATAATGATATTATATCAAATTTAATATTTATATTTTTTTATATAGTATTGTTTATTAGTTGTAATTTTTATATTGAATGATTATATTTTAGTGGTATTTTTTGTATTTTATTAATATAATATTAATGATAATACTAGTTTAAGGATATAAATAATGTATAAATTTGATAAGCACTTTTTAATGAGTACGGAAAATGTAAAGGAATATTGTAAAAAAGTTTTAAAATATTTTAATGAAGATGAGAAAATTGAGGCTGTTGAAATAGGAGACGGTAATATAAATTATGTGTTTAAGGTTTTTAGCAAGGATAAATCTATTATAATAAAGCAGGCTGATGAGTTTTTACGCTCTTCTGGAAGGGCTTTAGATGTTTATAGAAGCAAAATAGAAGCTGAAATATTAAAAATAGAATATTCTTTGTCGCCTAATCATATACCTAAAGTTTATTCTTATGATGAGAATATGCATGCTTTAGCTATGGAAGATATATCTGATTATAAAAACATGCGTAAAGAGCTGTTAGAAGAAAAAGAGTTTGATAATTTTTCTGATGAGATAGCTGATTTTTTATCAAATGTTTTGCTCCCTACAACAGATTTAGTAATGGATAGGGCGAAGAAAAAATATAATGTGAAGCTTTTTATAAATAAAGAATTATGCGATATTACAGAAGATTTAGTTTTAACAGAGCCTTATTATAATTATAAAAATAGAAATATAATATCCAAAGGGCAAGAAGATTTTGTAGATAAGTTTTTGTATAATGATGAAAGCTTAAAATTTGAAGTAAGTAAATTGAGAGACAGATTTATGAATTATTCTCAGGCACTTATACATGGGGATTTGCATACAGGTTCTATATTTATAAATCAAAACGGAATAAAAATAATAGACCCAGAGTTTGCTTTTTATGGACCTATTGGTTATGATATTGGTAATGTTATAGGAAACTTATTTTTCTCTTTGGCTAATAAAACTTATTTTTCTAATAATAAAGATTTTGTTCAATGGATAAAAAAGACAATAATAGATACATTTGATAAAATAAATATTTCTTTAAGAAAAAAGTATGATGAGATAGTTACATTCAGTCTTTATAAAAATGATAGTTTTAAAGAGTATTATTTAAACTCTATATTATCGGATTCTATAGGATATGCAGGCACAGAGATGATAAGAAGAACGATAGGAGATTCTAAGGTAGCGGAGATATCTTCTCTTGATTTATCAGATAAAAAACTTGTTATGGAGAGAACATTAATAAAAACAGCAATATTATTTATAAAAAACAGAAATACTATAAATGAAGGAAAAAAATTGATAGATATATTTGAGTTTATAGAGAAATAAAATTTATATTATGCAATTTATTAATCAATAAAAAGGCTTAATCTTTTTATTTAAGATTAAGCCATAATTTTAGAAAAATAATTAAATATTAGAACCAGTATCTAAATCCTAATTGACCAGCAAAGCCAAAGAATGAACCAAAATCAAAACCGCTTCCGCCGTCACCTATATATATACCTAATAATCTAAATCCGCCGCTTCCAACACTAAGTACACCTACACTAGGAGCCAATTCCACAAATACTTCCCAATTTTTAGCAAATATAAAAGAGAATCCTATAGGCACTCTTAAAGCAGCACTAATATTCCAATATTGGCTTCCAAAATCAACACTTGCTGCAAGACCAGGTCCTAAATAGAAGTGAATACCAACTGAATCTTTCAACAAAGGAATTTTTAAACCCCACCAATCCATAGTAAATCCAATACCGAAAAACGTATAACCACTACCAAATAATATTCTTGCTGATGCTCCAAACATTAAAGGAACGCCTTTAAATTGTCCTGTTAAGCCTAAAGAAGTACTAGCAGGAAAACCTCCCATAAATGCAGCACCAATAGCAGCACCATCAGAATATGCAGCTTGTGCCTTAGCAGGAATAGTTGTTATTAATGCCAAAGCAAGAATAACAGATAAAACAATTTTTCTTAACATAAGATATCTCCTATATATTATATTATATTATATTATATTATATTATATAAAAGTCAATACAATTGATAAAATTGTTTTGTTTAGGAGCCATAGATATTGCACGTTTTTTAGTTAAAATAAAGTAGGTATTCCTTATAATATAAATAGCTA
>NZ_CAKVGN010000105.1 GCF_934747485.1 uncultured Brachyspira sp.
AAAGTTGAAAAACAATTGGAAATTATATATAATTTAGCAAAAAAGGAGCTTTTTTAGTTATCTAGGACAGCCCCAAAGAAAATTATGAAAATTGTAAAAATGAACTAAACGAAATATTTAAACCTATATTTAATAAACCAAATCAAGAATTAAAATTAAATATTGAAATTGATGATGAAATAAAGTTTTTATTAAAATTATTTGAATTAGTACATTATCATAATGGTGATAATAAATTATATTTAAATCAATTAGGAAGAGGAAGAGGATATTATCTATATCCATTTATAGATTTTTTGGCATTTTTATATGATAAAATTAATAATACAAAATCTCAAGGTTTTAATACTAATATTATTATTTTATTTGATGAGCCAGAAGTATTTTTATCTCCATTTTTACAACGTCAATTTATGGATCATTGGTTATCTATATTTAATAATAATCAAGACTACAAAATTATTAATAACATTATAAATATAATAACTGATGATAATGAGGAAATAGACTATAAAATTACTCCTATATTCTTTGTGTCCACACATTCAGCACATATAATACCGCATTTGGAATTAAATGAAAAAAATAATAGATTATCTATACAAAGACTTTATTATGATAAAGAAAATACTGTTAAAGTTGCATCTCTTGATGAAGAGGAAGCAAACTTAAAACAGTTTATGATTTTTGATAGAAATATATTAGAGGGACTTTTTGCTAAAAAAATTATACTAGTAGAGGGTGATACAGAAATTGGATTTTTACCTTCTTGTTTAAATGTTAATGGTATTAACATTCATCAAGAACATATATATATTATTAAAGCGGCACCAAATAATTTTCCAAGTCTAGCAAAAATATTCTCAAAATTAAAAATACAAACATACATAGTTACAGATAGAGATTGTAAAAATGAATATATAGAAGAAAAAATAAATAATAAAATATACATAACATATATGAATCAAAAATATGGATATGTTGATAAAAGAGTTTATAATTTATATGAAAGTCTAAAAGATTGTAATAATGTAAAAATTTTTGTTTCAGATTATTGGGATTTTGAGGAAAGCATTTTAGTATGTATAAAACTATACTTTAAAAATATATATAAAAATATATGTAAGAATGCTAATAAAAAAACTAATAATAAACCTATAAAAAAAATACATGATAAAAATGCTGAAGATAAAGAATTTACTAAAAAGTTATTATATATGAGAAAAAAACATAAAAATATAAAAGATAATTACAGATTAATAAAAAAATAATAAAAGAAAATTTAAAACTAAAACAAGATGAATATAAAAACGTAGAAAAAATAGATTTTGGTAATATGAATAGAGAAGTCATAAAAAATGCCGCTGAAGAAAATTATAAACTTCCTAAATATATAATTGATTTAATAGAAGAATTAAAAAATGATAAATAATGATAAAATTAATAAAATATTAGAAAAACACAAAGATGATAAAGAGCAGTTAGACTTTATAACATCTACAGAACAATCTCTTACAATTGCTCCTGCTGGATATGGTAAAACAGAAATGTTGATCTCAAAACTTAACTATATCATAGAAAATAAACAAATTAAATATCCAAAAAGAATTCTAGTTTTAACATTATCTAATGTGGCAAAACACACTATTGAAAGCAGATTAAATAATAATCAAATTATAGACATATATAACTTTCATAATTTAGCAAGTAGAATTTTAAGACTTCAAGGTAAACAATATTTAAATATAGATTATAAATATGAATATGAACATAATAATCTTGAAGATGAAATTAAAGATAAATACAAGAAAATTATTGATAAAATAAACATAGAATTTCCTAATATTCAATTAAATCATAAAAATATGCAAAAATATATAAATAATATCAATACCCAAAAAAAGATATATTATGAGGATGTAATATGTTTTGCAATAGTTCTATTAAATAATTTCAATATAAATGAAATATATAAAAATTTATACAGTTATATTTTTGTAGATGAATGTCAAGATATAAATTTATTGCACTTTATCTTATTAAGAAGTATTGCTAATAATGAATATAATAAAATATTTTTTTTAGGAGATACATTTCAATCTATAATGAAATTTGCTGATGCTTTAGGTGAACAAATTGAAGATTTATTAAAGAAATATTTTAATATGACTAAAATTATAGAATTACAAAAAAACTATAGATTAGAAGGAAGAGAAAATATATCTAATTTCCAAAAAAATATTAGAAATTATGATAAAAAATTACAAATAGAACTTGATGAAGATTTTCAAATAAAAAGTTTTAATTACTTTGAAGAAGAGATATCATTTATTAATAATCAAATTAATAAAATTATTTCTGAAAATAAAAAAGCTAAAATAGCAATACTTTTTTCTAATCAATTTTATTTTAATGATGATAAAATCTTAAATTTGTTATTTGAAAATTTAATAAAGGAAAATATAGAATACATAAATATATTAAAAACCGAAAAAGAATTAAATACAATAATGAAAAATGTATTCAATATAGCAACAAATATAAAAATATTAAATTATAATAATCTTCTTAAGAAGATACAAAATTATTATGATAATGACATATCAAAATTAATAGAAGGTTATAGAAACTATTGTTTAAAGTTTGGAATAGATTTTAATACAATAATAGAAGTTCTAAAAGAAAAAGATTTAATAAAATATGCCCCTTATTGCTCTGTAAATGTAAATATATTAAATATACATAAAGCAAAAGGGGCAGAATGGGATTATGTTTTTATCCCATTTTTAAATAAAAAACAATTCATATATAAAAAAAATTGTAATAAATGTAATAATATATGTTACAATCATATAATTGATATAAATGAAGAATTTTATCAAGCTTTTTATGTAGCAATTACTAGAACAAAATATGGTTTATATATAACTTCAACAAAAAATAACCATTCTTGTTTATTTTATCATTCATTAAAATTAATTAATAATAATTATTAAACAAAAAAGGCAGCCATTACTCATAGCCGCCATTTTGATATTTAAAAAATTATATTATTTTTTTATTTCACTGCCTCAGCACATCTAGTACATAACTCTTTATGCTCAGTTCCTACACTCTCATAATGTCCCCAACAGCGTACGCATTTTTCATGACTAGCTTTCTCTGTCTTAACGAAAGAAACTCCGCCCTCTATAAATGTGTCGTCTTTGCTGTCAGAAAGTGTTACTTTACTTACAATAAATATCTCGTTTAAATATTTTTCGTATTTAGCAAGCAAGTCTTTAGTTGATGATTCTTTAGTGCATATTGTTATATAAGCCTCTAAAGATTTTCCGATTGTGCTGTTATCTCTAGCTCTTTCAAGTGATAATAACACATCATCGCGTACTTTAAGAATTGAAGCCCACTCATTTTCTAACTCTAAATCAATTAAACTATCATCAGCTTTAGGATATAACTCTAAATGTACAGAAGAAGCATTTTCTCCTTTGTAGTATCCCCAAACCTCATCAGTTGTGAAAGGAAGTACAGGAGCTATTAATTTTACTAATACATCTAATATCTCAACAAGTACAGTCTGAGCACTTCTTCTTGAAAGAGAATCTTTTCTATCACAGTATAATCTGTCTTTTATAATGTCAAAATAAGTAGCAGAAAGCTCAACAACACAGTAATTTATAAGTCTTTGATAGAACAAATGGAACTCATAACCATCGCAAGCCTTATCAGCAACTTTTATAAAACTATGAAGTCTTGATAAAGCATATCTGTCTACAGGAAGTAAATCTTTAACTTCAACCTTTTCTTTGCTGTAATCAAAATCAGAAATGTTGCCTAACAAATATCTGAAAGTGTTTCTTATTTTTCTATAGTTGTCAGCAATAGCCTTCATCATGTTATCACCAACACGTGCATTGTGAGTGAAGTCTTCGCTTATACACCAAAGTCTTAATATATCAGCACCATATTTGTCAATAACTTCCAAAGGTGAAACAACATTGCCCGCACTTTTATGCATAGCTCTGCCCTGTTCGTCTAAAGTCCAACCATGAGTTACAAGCTCTTTGTATGGAGGTATTCCTCTTATAGCCATAGAAGGCCAAATTGCAGCTTGGAACCAACCTCTGTATTGGTCGCCTCCCTCTAAATATATATCAACAGGGAAAACTCCGTCCAAATCTTTATTAGTTTTTTGTGATGCAAAAGATGATACACCAGAATCAAACCAAACGTCCAAAATATCTTCTTCTTTATCAAAATCACAGCTTCCGCATTCACATTTAGTGCCTTCAGGAAGTAAGTCTTTAGCCTCTAATTCAAACCAAACGTCCATTCCTTTAGTTTTTACTATTTCAGCAAAATGCCTTGTAGATTCTGCAGTAAGCAAAGTTTTGCCGCAGTTCTTACAATAGAATGCAGGTATAGGTACTCCCCAAGAACGCTGTCTTGATAAACACCAGTCAGGGCGATTTTCAAGCATTTTTTTCATTCTCTCATGTCCCCAAGCAGGATACCATTTTATATTTTCTAAAGATTTAACTGTTCTCTCATCTATATTATCATGTGTCATATTCATAAACCACTGAGAAGTAGCTCTGAATATCAAAGGATTTTTACATCTCCAACAAATAGGATAACTGTGAGTAACTTTCTCTTTATAGAATAATGAACCGTTATTTTCAAGTATTTCTACTACTTTTGGATTTGCATCTCTTACTTTCATTCCCTGCATCTCTGGAAACTCGCTTGTATATCTTCCAGCTTTATCTACAGGACAATATATTTCAAGCCCATAATTCATACCTGTCTGATAGTCTTCCATACCATGACCGGGAGCAGTATGAACAACACCAGTACCTGAAGTTGCCTCAACATAATCAGCAAATACAACAACAGATTTTCTGTCTTTTATAAATGGATGAGCTATTTCAAGTTTTTCAATCTCTTCCATAGATATAGGAATAATATCTCTGCCTTCTGATTTCATATCTTTTTTACCAAGAACAGTATCAACTAAAGAAGTTGTCATTATCGCATATCTTCCGTCTATCTCAACAGCCACATACTCTAAATCTCTATTGAAAGCACAAGCCATATTTGAAGGCAATGTCCAAGGAGTAGTAGTCCATATCATAACATCAACATTTCCGTCTAATTTATCATTGATTTTATTTAATACTGGAAATCTCACATACACACTTGTAGAAGTATGGTTTTCATCATATTCTATCTCAGCTGCAGCCAAAGCAGTTTCACAGTCCATACACCAGTGGATAGTTCTAAGTCCTTTATATATATAGCCTTTCTCTACCAACTGTGCAAATACTTCAACTATTTCAGATTCATATTCAGGCGACATAGTAAGATAAGGATTTTCCCAATCCCCCATTACACCAAGTCTTTTAAACTCTTTTCTCTGAATGTCAATATATTTCTGAGCATAAGCACGGCATTTTTTTCTCATTATAAATTTAGAAGTTTCTTTATATTTATCTCCCAAACTCTCTTGTACTTTTAACTCTATAGGCATACCATGACAATCCCAACCCGGAACATAAGGAGAATCAAATCCCTTAGCAGATTTATATCTCACAATAATATCTTTAATAATTTTATTTAATGATGTTCCAATATGAATGTCTCCATTCGCATAAGGCGGTCCATCATGTAAAATACATTTAGGAGCACCTTTTCTTAATTCTCTAAGCTTTTGATAAAGTTTTTCTTCTTCCCATTTTTTTATTATTTTGGGCTCTTTTTCCTTCAAACCAGCTTTCATAGGAAAAGCGGTTTTAGGTAAATTGATAGTAGAACTATAATCCATCTTAAACTTGCTCCATTTTTTAATTTTCTTTAATATTTTTTTAATATATAAAGATATTCAATTTTATACTATAAGTAAGATTTTTACAAGTTTTTTTATTTTGTTAAGGAGTGTGAGATATTGGACATTTTTTAGTATAAAAAAGCAGTATCCTTGTTATAATATTTTTGATATAGAA
>NZ_CAKVGN010000106.1 GCF_934747485.1 uncultured Brachyspira sp.
TTATGATACACCTATGCTATACTTTAAGAAATTAAGGAATTCCTAACTGCAATATGTCTGGCTCCTGTGCAATAAAATTCTAAAATACCTATTGACAGATAAAAAAATAAATATAGAATTTACACCTAATTAATAAAAAAATAGGAGATTATTAAAAATGCCTTTTGCTATATTTATGCTTACTTTTTCAGCATTTGGTATTGGTACAAGTGAATACGTTATAATGGGGCTTCTTTCTGAAGTTGCCAGAGATTTAAATATAAGTATACCCAAAGCAGGAACTTTAGTTTCAATGTATGCTATGGGTGTTGTTGTTGGTGCTCCGCTGCTTGCAATATTAACAATGAAACTTTCAAGAAAAATTACTTTAATTTTTTTGATGATTATGTTTATAATAGGAAATATTTTATGTGCTATAGCTCCAAATTATAATTTTTTAATGGTTGCAAGAGTTCTTGCCGCATTATGTCATGGAACTTTCTTTGGAATAGCCTCTGTTGTTGCTTCAGATATGGCTGGAGAAAATAGAAGATCTCAGGCTATAGCAATAGTATTTATGGGCGTAAGTTTAGCAAATATTTTGGGCGTTCCTATAGGTACTCATATAGGAGAACAATTTGGTTGGAGATCTACTTTTTATCTTGTTAGTGCAATAGGTGTGCTTGCAATATTAGCTTTGATTGTATCAATTCCTTCAAAATTACCTATGCCTAGTGGAGATGTTATCAGTGAGTTTAAAATATTAAGACATAGAAGAGTTTTTATACCTCTATTATTATCAGTATTAACATCAGCTAGTTTATTTACAATATTTACTTATATAGATCCTATACTTCAAAAAGTTACTATGGTAAATAAAGAAACTGTTATAAAGATATTATTTTATATAGGTGCTGGACTTACTATAGGAACATTTTTAGGAGGAAAGCTTGGAGATAGGAGTTTGATGAAATCTTTAATTTCAATAATGATTTTAATGATAATTATTCAAATTGTAATGTTATATGTAAATACAAAACTTATACCTATGATAATAGATTTGATAGCTTGGAGCATAGGGGGATTTGCAATATGTCCTATGCTGCAGTCTTTGGTTGTAGAGCAGGCTAAAGGGGCACCGAATTTAGCTTCTACATTTAATCAAAGTTCTTTCAATTTAGGAAATGCTATAGGTGCTAAATATGGAGGAATATTAATTTCATTTGGAGTGCAGTATAAAGATTTATCTATGTATGCTGCTATAATAATGATTATAGCAATAACTATTACTTTGTATTTCAGACATTATATTAAACATAAAGTAAGCAATGATTAGATATAAGTCAATTTTGTAAATCTATTATTAACTTTTTTGCCACAGGAAAGCTTTGAAAAAAGCAATTACTGTGGATTTAATTTTGCTAATACATATTAAACTTACTATAATACTAAAAATTTAGCATCAAAATACAGTTTTTTTGTTTCTTTTATACAAATAAAAAAATTTGAAAAACTATAATTATTGTGTATATAATAATCAAAATAATTTTCTAGAAACTCTATTATAAAGATAACTATTAAGAACAATAATTTTTTTAACAAAATACTAAAATAAATGTTATAATATACAAACAAAATATATGGTAAATATAATAAAAAGAGGAACATTAATGAATATAAATCAATTTAAGTATTTTAAATATATTATAATTTTTATTTTTACTTTAGCATGTATTTCTTTTGCTCAGAATAATAATTTAGTCAATTTAAACCAGTTTGATTATTTAAATAAAAATCCTGAAATTAATTTCACTTTAGAAACTAATGATAATAAAATTACAGTAAAAGCAAATATTCCAAACGGATATTATGCTTATTTAGAGTCAAGCATAGCAAATAAAATATTATTCTTTGCAGACAATAAAGAAATAAATACAACATATCCAGAAGGTGAAAAGTATCATGATGATATTATAATAAAAGTAGATACTGAGTTTATATTAAATGGTATTGATATAAATAAAATTAAGTTTATAAAAGCAACTTACCAATTATGCTCAGCAAAAGATAATATATGCTTACAGCCTCAAAGTAAAGTAATATACGGAGAAGAAATTGATATATCAAATACTAATATAACAGATGAAAAACCAGAGAATGCAAGCTCTATAGAAAGCTATATTAAAGGAAGCAATAATATATTTATAACATTGATTTTAATATTTGCAGCAGGTCTTGCATCTGTGCTTTTGCCTTGTACTTATCCCCTACTCTCAATTACAGTTTCTATTTTGGGCACAACAACAGATAAAAAAAACAATAAAAAATCAAGCGTATTAGCTTCACTTTTATTTGCATTGGGCGTAATAACAACCTACACTCTATTAGGTGCAATTGTTTCTGTAGCTGGGTTTGCTTTTCATAAAACCATACTCTTTGGAAGTATTGGATATAATCCTATTGTTTTAACTATATTGGTATTATTATTTTTATACTTTACTTTTTCAATGGCCGGTTTTTACGAAATTAAAGCTCCTTCATTTTTTCAGTCTGCAAAGACAAATGCATATGCTAAAAAGAATCAATCAATATTTCATAAATATATAATGGGGCTTCTTGCTGGAATAGTTGCAACTCCTTGTGCTGCTCCTATAATAGCTGTTATATTAGAAATAGGTTTTCTTAATCCTGTATTTGCTACTCTATACATGGCTGTTTATGCTTTGGGTTTTGCTTCTGTATTATTTGTTCTTGGTACATTTGCTTCAATACTTACAAAAATGCCTAAGGCTGGAAGTTGGATGGTATATGTTAAATATATTTTCACTTTCTTAATGATGATAATAAGTTTCTATTATGCTAATATACTTTTTGGTGTTTTAGGCTTTAACAAAATAAGTTATATATTAGCTTCAGCTGCAATATTAGTATTTGCTGTATTAGTTTACATAATAAAAAATAAAACTGCAATGTTAAGTACATTAGAGAAAAAAATATTTGTTTCTGTGCTTATAATATCAATAGCATTAGGCTCTGTTTATGGATTTGTAAAGTCAAAAAGCGAAGTTTCAAATATGATATCATACACTGATGCATTAGAACTTTCAAAACAAAATAACAAACCTATACTAATAGATTTTTCTGCTGTTTGGTGTGCTAATTGTTATGAGCTTAAAGAAAAAGTATTTGTAAATGAAGAGCTTAAAAAGTTTATAGACGATAATTTGATTTTCACTGAAGTTGATGTTGATAAATACAAAAATATTTCTGATGAGTATAATGTTAAATGGCTTCCTTGGATAATAGTTATTGACAGTAACAAAAATATATTATACACAAAGAATTCATTTTCAAGTTTCGATGACAACATGGCTTTGAGTATAAAAGAAGATTTAGAAAATATAATCAATAAATAATTTTATATACTAAAACTTTTTAAGAAATAGGGGCATTCGATACATACACATTAATTCTATATTTATTTTTTACCGTCTCTGAATTATATATATTAGTAGCCTTTGCTAACCTATCATTATATTTCTCAACCAAAAAATCAGCGTCCTTAACCTTTGGAGCAAGTATTACCTCTTTTAATGCCTTATTATCAAATAAATATAAATAGTTTTTGTAGGAGCGTTTCATATTATCATCTATATGCAAAGGATTACTTCCATATTCGAGAAGCTGTATAATACGCATCTCCTGCTCTTCTACAAATGAAGAATCCTTTATTAAATACTGTATATTCATAAGAAGCTGACAAGAATATTCTAACTCCTCACTATTAAAAGATTTAATAATATCAAATATATTATTAAAAATATAGCCTATTTTATTTCTTAACTTATCATAAAAATCATTACCTTCATTCCAAAGAGTATGATAATTTTTATTTAAATCTATTATAAGTGTATTGTAGTCAGATTCACAAGGATTAAATATTATTTCATTTTTTCTATAATTATAATAAAGCACATAATATAACGGCAAAGTATTTTCTTCATATGACTCCATATAAGAATTATTTTCTTTATTATAAGAAAAAGAAAATAATATACTCGAGTTTATATTATTAAAAGAAGTATCAAAAAAAGATTTATTAAAAACTAAACAACAGCCTGTACCTTCCTTATTATCATTTTTACCATATAATCTATACATAGTAAGAGAGTCTTTGCATCTGCTAAAAGAAGTTTGCAGTGCTATAAAATTATTAACTTTAGAATGCTTTACATTTAAACTATTATCTCTAAGAAGCTTCATTAAAATTTTACCCTCTTTAGGGTCATTAGCATTCTTCACGCTTGTCATTCTAAACTTATTTTTTTTAAGATAGCTATTATAACTTTTTAAATTAGCTTCTTCTCTTTTATCATATCTTTTATCATATCTTTTATCAAATGCCATCTCATCAAATACTTCTATGCTAGTGTAATGAGATATCTCTTCTATATTATCATAATCTTTTACTGATATTAAATATAAAAGTATATACTGAAGTATCCATAATCTTTTTAATTTATTTTTATCAGTAATCTCTCTTGTAACAAAATAAAAATATTCCTCTTTTTCTTTTATCCAAAAACTCTCTTGATTTAAAATTATATTTATTAGTTTATCTATATCAATAAAATGTATAAACTTTGATATAATATTAAAAATATTAACAGATTTATATTTGTCTATGCTAATTAAAATATCTAAAGCTTTATCATATTCTTTTAAACATATTAAAGAATTAGCCTTAGAAAAATAAACTCTCTCATAAATAGAATTATCATCAATATCATTATATTCAATCATATCGCTGTCATTAATATCTGTCTTTTTAGTGCTTTTTATCTCTTTTGATTTTAAAATATCAATAGCCCTATCAAAACATTCTATAGCCTCTTTATATTTATCTATTCTATTAAAACAGTTTCCTTTATTTAAATAAACTATCTCTAAATATTGATTACTCTCTATTGCTTTATCATACATTTTAAAAGCATTCTCTATTTCTCCAAGCTTTTCCAACATAATAGCCACATTTAAATAAGCATATTCATAACCTAATTTACCTGCTATATTAAAATAATCTAAAGCATCTTGATAGCGTTCCAATTTTGAATATATTATTCCTATATTAAAATAAGATATTTCAGATTTGTCATTTATTTCTATAGCCATATTAAAAGAAGACAAAGCATCATCATAAGCATTTAACTTAGCAAGTATTATCCCCTTATTAATAAAAGCCTTTTCATATAAAGGATTTATACCTATAGCCTTATCATAAAACTCTATAGACTTTTCATATTGATTTAAATAATATAATGTTAATGCTTTTTTGTAGTAGGCTCTTGCAAAATATGTATCTTTATAATTATTATCTAAATCTCCGCTATAAGTATAAAAATATTCTATAATCTTATCGTATAATCTAAGAGCAGAAGAATATTTAGTTAAGCCGAAATATAACCTCGCTTGAATAAACCAACTATCTATTTTATCTTTAACAGTCATAATATAAATCCTTTATTTTATATTAATACATTTTTTATTATTAGCAACATTTAAAAATAACTTATAATAAAAAATAAAATTTGACAAAAAGTTATGTTATTATATAATAGATATTAATTTTACTCGCTCGGGTGGTGGAATAGGTAGACACAACAGCTTGAGGTGCTGTCGGGTAACACCGTGCTGGTTCAAGTCCAGTCTCGAGCAAAATCTTATATAATAAATAATTTTAATTAACTTTTATATTTTTATATAAAATTATTGCACAGGAGCCAGACATATTGCAGTTAGGAATTCCTTAATTTCTTAAAGTATAGCATAGGTGTATCATAAT
>NZ_CAKVGN010000107.1 GCF_934747485.1 uncultured Brachyspira sp.
TAAATTATGATACACCTATGCTATACTTTAAGAAATTAAGGAATTCCTAACTGCAATATGTCTGGCTCCTGTGCAATTTTAATTTTATTGTGTGCATAGAGTTAATAATATTAATTTTAAGTATTTATTAATTTTTTATTTAATGTTTTTTATAATTCCAAAAACAAATATTTTGTTATTGATGCTGCTTTCTTAACCAAATAAAAAATCCAATAATACATTTATAAAAATATATGAATTAACAAAATATAACTGTTTATATATAAAACTAATTATTGACTTATACGTTTTTTTATTTAAACTTAAAATAAAAAATCTTTTAAAGGTATCTATGAAAATAGAAAATAAACCATTATTAAATGTTGCTTTGTTATCATTAATTACATGCAGGTTATATGTGATTTATTGGATTACTGTTACAACAAAAGATATTAATACATATATGGAAAATGAATACATGTCTCCCACATTGGCTTGTATATTATCAATAATAACTTGCGGATTATTTGACATATATTGGTTTTATAAATATGGAAATATTGTTTTTAATGATATGTATAAAAAATCTGATATTGATAGTTATGGAGAGAATGCTGTTGTCTTGGCATTGTTTTTTTTAATTCCTTTTGGATATATATATTCTGTTGTTACATTGCAGTCTAAGCTAAATATTATTTATGATAAGACTAATGATAATTCTTAATTTAATTAAAACTTGGGCGGGTGCTGAAAATTCTAATTAAATAAAATGGAAAATAAAATTATAATTGCAAAATAGACTATAAAAAATAAAGGGCGGGGTATGTAAATAAAGTTTTAAAATTTAAATTACATCTGCCCACCCTTTAATTTTTGGCTTTTATAAGTTGTTTTTATATTGTTTTTATTTTTGATTTTACACTGCTATTTTAATACCCACCCTGAATTTATTTAAATTTATAAAGCTTATTACCGCACGAATAGTGAAATTATAAATATTTGATTATTTTAAATTATAAATTCAATTATTTATAAAATCTGCATACCGTGCGTAAAAGTAATATAAAGCTAATTACATAGATATTATTATTTTTCCGTCTGTATGTTTTTTTATAACAGTTTTTAAAGCTTCTGAGGCATTATCTATATTAAATACTGTAGAATATATTTTTGGTTTTATATTTTTATCTTCTACAATTTTTGTGATTTTATTAAGCTGTGCTCCATCAGCACGTACAAACATAAAACGATATTCTTTTTGCTCTTTCATTGCTTTTTTATCATATTTAGAACCAGCGAGAGAAAATAATAATTTTTTGAAGAAAGAAAGTTTATTATCTTCAGCAAACTTTTTATTTGGACTAGTTCTTAAACTTAAAAGTCGACCTCCTTTTTTTAATACAGATAATTCTTTGTCAAATTCATTTGCTCCAAGTGTATCTATTACATAATCAACATTTGAAACGAATTCTGAGTAATTTTCTTTATTATAACTAATATATTTATCAACACCCAAATTAATAAAATGTTCTCTTAATCTTTCATTACCAGAAACTATAACATTTAACCCCAAATATTTTGCAATTGGAACAGCAAGCTCGCCAAAACTTCCAGAACCTCCTGTTATTAAAACACTTTCTCCTTGTTTAGCTTCCAATTCTTCAGTAAATGCTTGATAAGCTGTGAGAGCTGTAAGTGGTATTGCTGCAGATGTAATAAAATCATAATCTTTAGGCATAAGTGATACAAATTTACTATCTACTGCAACATATTCAGCAAAAGCCCCTATTTTTGATATAGGCAAACGAGTGTAAACTTTATCTCCAACTTTGAAATCGGTTACATTCTTGCCTACACTTTCAACTACTCCAGAACATTCATTTCCTAATGTTAATGGCATTTTATAATCCTGTATAAGTCTTACAGAACCCGTTAATATTAATATTTCAAGAGGATTTACTGCCGCAGCTTTTACTTTAATTAATATTTCATTGTCAGAAATATTAGGAATAGGAATATTTGCAACTTCTACATTTATATCTTTTGAATATTTTTTAATTTGTATAGCTTTCATACAATCTCTCCTTTTTTGTTTTTTAAAAAATAAATTTATATGGTATATAAATCAATATAAAATTTAAAGAATTTATTGTTACTAATGCAGTAACAATAATATTTGTATAGATAATGATACATATAAAACATATATTACAGTTCACAAAATAAATATATTTTAGAGTTTTTTAAAGTACTCCATAATTTTTTTATCAAAATTCATGCTGCCGCACGTTAAACTAAATTATAAAAAAGAACTAATTATAAATATTATTTTGATTATATATAGAGAGAGGCATTCAGCGTGCGTTAAGAATTCTATAAACATATATTTACATTGACAAAAAGTGTCTATATATTAGAATTGAAAACTATATATGATAAAATAATTTTAATTAAAGAATAGTTAAATAAAAATGAAGATTAAAAAGAAAAAAATGATAGCAAAGATAATGTAATAGTTCTTATACTATATCTCTTCTTATCTTTAATTATACCATCTACTGCAATATCATTTTTTGCTATGGCTGATAAAAATATACAAGAAAAAAAAGAAATAATATATAATGATAAAGAAATAATAGATAATAATAAACAAACTAATGCAGCAAATTTTGACAAAGAAGAACTACTTCAAAAAATAATAACATTATTATTAAGAGGAACTTCATCATCTAAATATAGCAGCTCAAAAGTGGATTTGAAAATTCTTGGTATAAGAGTATTAATTGTATATGGACTGACTTATATATTATCGCTTGCAATTACCGCACTTATAGCTCAAAAATATTATAATGAAGAGATAAAAATAAAAGAAGATATTAGAGAGACTATAGGAACAATATTAGTAGGGTTGATTACTCTGGCATTAATTGCATTCATTTTAATAGTAACAGTAATATATATGGAAAGTAATAGAGAATATTTAGCTTTCAGCGGAGTGATTTTCGGTTTTATAGCCTATATTATAATTAGAAAATTATCTTAAATTAATAATTTATATCGCATGTAAAACAAAATTAGTATGATTTAGTATAAATTTTATATCTGCACTTTTTGCAACTTTTTGCGGCGGGAAAAAGTTGAATAAAAAATTGACAGACTTAAAAATTTTTAGTATATACCTAAACAGCTATACCGTATTGACAAAAAAGGTATATATAATAATATAATGACGAGGATTATGGAAAAGTAAAATTATGCTGATATAAATTTAGCATTGTAATTTACACAATACGGTTTTATTTTCTATATAAAAGTCTATATTATAATAAATAAAAAAGTATTGTCTTTATATTTTTTCTAACCATAATATCTATAAAGGCTTAAAAATGAGTAAAAAAGAATCTGCAAAATCTATAATAATTTTTGCAATATTTTTGTTTTCACCTATTATAATACCTCCTGCTCTTATCATATTATTTTCTTACAGAGATACAAATATAGGATTTGCAAAAGAAGTAGAAATAAATATAAAAAATGATTTAGAAACAACTTATTTAAAAAATATATCAAAAGAAGAAAAAAAAGTGAACTTGATAACGTATATAAAAAATAGTTTCTTTATAAGATATTATACGGCAAAAGCTTTTTTTAATACTATATTTATGAGAGTTTCTTTGCTATATGCTATATTGGCTATATTTACAGGTATTATACCAAATACAAAGAATGAAATTAAGAAATTCTACAGAACAATGAAAGAGGATAAAAAAGGTTTGCTATTCACACTTTTTTTATTTGCAAATGTTATTACTATAACAGTTTTATGCGTTATTAATGCTAAAAGTAAAATAGAATATTTAGCATTTAGTGCAATAATTTTTAGAAAAATACTAGATACTTTCTTAGAAAAATATTCATAAATATATAGAGTAAAATATAAGGCAATTATGATAAGAAAACATAAAGAAGAAAATATTTATATAAAAGCCATTCTTCTTATTGTACCTACTATGGCAATAATTATAGGATTGATATTCTTTATTATTAATTCCACTACAATATTAACGAAGTATGATGTAGTAAAAAATAAATCAAAAACAATGGCTAAATATTCTAAAAAATATGATTTTATTAATGAAAATAAAGAATATGATTTACTTAATTCTATTATAAATTTTATAGCTCCTAACCGTATTCATTACAGAAAATTTGAATGTATTCCAGAGAGCTTATTTTTTAGAGTTACGATTATCTTTTTTCTTAGTTTTTCATCGGCTCAGTTTGGTGTTTTAGCAATTCGTAAAATAAAAAAAGAAAGATTAAATAAAAATGAGCTAATAATTAATTTTCTTTCATTTTTATGTATTGGAATTACTATATTTGATTTTCTTATGTTAAAAGATAATATTATAACTTCCAAAGAATATTTAAGTATAGCAGTAGGAATTATATTAGGTTTATTGTTAGCATTTAGTTATAAAGGAGATATAAGAAATATTTATGAAAGATATTATTTTTAATTTAATATACAAAATCAATATACCAGAAAATGATTTATTTAGAATAGCAGCATTATTTTTATGCTCTTTTATAATAGTATTTTTAATATTACTTTTAATTAAAGGAATTGGTGAAACAGTAGGAGATGGTGATAGTGTAATAGGTTTGGCAATAGCTATAATATTGGCAATAGGATTTTTTGGAATATCAGGCTTTTTTATAATAAAAAATATTGAAAACACTTATGAATATATATTTATAGCTATTGGCATTATAACGGCATTATTTAATTTGAATGAAGATAACATAAAAAAGACATTACTTGTTGCTTTTGTATTTTTTCTTATACTTTTATATGCAGCGTTTTTTAATGCTCCACCAATCATAAATGATGCCTCTATAAGCAATAAAACAAATAATTATACTAATAATTTGAAATCAACTTTATTAATTCAAAAAGACATTATTGAAACTATTTTAGGACCTTCAAATATTTTTACTATGGTTTTATTTGGAGATATTACATTAAAAGATGCTGTAATTATTTGTTATTATAATTAGTTATGTGATTATAAGAATTAAAAATAAAAAATAAAAATTATTTTACGCACGCAAAATAAAACTAAAAAATAAAGTATTTTAATAATTTTAATTTATTTATTTTTCATAACGAGTTTAGCGTGTGTAGGGTGAATTATATAATAAAAACTATTCACTCTTTTTATTATCCCTAAGGTGTTTGCTAATTAATAATACTACAAAAGATACTACACCGCCTAAAAAGAAAACTAATAATTCTACTATGCTCTCTATACTTCCACTCATATTAAGAATAGCCAAGTTTTCATGTATTTTATAAATAATAACCGAACTTATTATAATAATTAAAGCAAGTACAATAATATAATATTTATAAGAACCGTTTTTAAAAAATAGTATCTCTATCAAAACACCTATAATAGCACATCCCATCGTAAATATTATTATTAATCTCACATATAAATCTTTTGAATCCTCTTCAAAATCTACGTTAGGATACTCTCTATCTCTCCATCTGAGGTAGTTGCGGCGAATTTCTTTAATTTCTATACTACTATTAAAATCATAAGTATTTTCTAAAATAATATCTTCATCAGTTACTATATAGTTTGCGTTGTTGCACAGGAGCCAGACATATTGCAGTTAGGAATTCCTTAATTTCTTAAAGTATAGCATAGGTGTATCATAATT
>NZ_CAKVGN010000108.1 GCF_934747485.1 uncultured Brachyspira sp.
TAAAGTTGAAAAACAATTGGAAATTATATATAATTTAGCAAAAAAGGAGCTTTTTTAGTTATCTGGGTCAGCCCCTTCATTTTTATCTCCTTCATTGTTGTTTATTATTGTTTATGCATATATTATAACACATAAACATACACTTTGTAAAGTTTTTTTAATATTTTTTTAAAAAATTACTGTTTTTTTTACTATTATTTTATATATTTTACTTATTTTTACTTTTCAAAGTAATTATTTATACATAAAAAAGCCCGTATTTCTTAATACAGGCTTAATAATATAATTTTTATTTGTTTATTTATTTTTCAGTATCTGCAGGAACCACTGCCAAATCGCTTACCTTAGCACCATCAGAAATATTAACTATTTTTACACCCTTAGCGTTTCTTCCCAACTCTGGTATAGAATCAGCCTTTATCTTTATAGTCATGTCATCTGTAGTAACAACCATTATTTCATCTTTGTCGCCTACAGTTTTTACACTCACCACATTTCCTGTTTTGTTGTCAGGCTTAATATAAATCTGACCCTTTCCGCCTCTGCCTTTAGCATTAAATTGCTTAGAAGAAAGTCTTTTGCCTATGCCGTTTTCTGTAATCACTATTAATGATTCACCTTTATGTATGCCGTTTCCAGATACACAAACATCATTGTCGTCTAAACTAATACCCTTAACTCCAGAAGCAGCACGTCCCATATTTCTCACTTTCTGTTCATTTATCCTCAAAGCAAGCCCAGAAGCAGTAGTCATAATAAAGTCATCGCCGCTTTCAACAGCAGATACCCCTATAAGCTCATCATTATTCTCTAATGTTAAAGCAAGTATACCCCTCTTCTTAGCATTCTCCAAATGTTTAAGCTCCATCTTCTTAATAGTACCCATCTTAGTAACCATTATAATTGATTGTTTAGGGTTAAACTCAGATACTGTAAAGTAGCTTGTAATCTTTTCATCTGGTGCCAAATTGAGTATAAACTTTATGCTCTTACCTTGTGAAGTTTTTGTGAGAGCAGGAATCTCATGCACCTTCATCCAGAAAGCCTTACCTCTGTCTGTGAATATAAATAAATAATCTTTGGTAGAAGCAACGAATAAATGTTCTATATAATGTTCGCCTTGAGATTTACCGCCCTGTACTCCTACTCCGCCTCTTCCTTGCGTACGATAGCTTGAAGCAGGTACTCTTTTAATAAATCCTTGAGTAGTGATAGATACTGCCACATCTTCATCATGAATCAAATCTTCTTCATCAATTTCAGTATCATTAGTTTTGCCTATTATCTCGCTTCTTCTGTCATCTCCGTATTTTTCTGCTATGTTTTTAAGTTCATCTTTAATAACAGCAAGTATTTTTTCCGGATGAGCAAGCAAGTCTTCACAATAAGCAATAAACTCTCTTAACTGTTGTAATTCTTGTTCTATTTTGAGTTTTTCTAAAGCAGTCAAACGTTTAAGAGGCATATCGAGTATAGCTTGAGCCTGTTTTTCTGATAGCTTAAACTTACTCATTAAAGTGTTTCTTGCAGCTTCTGTGTTTTCGCTCTGCCTAATAATTCTTATAACCTCTTCGATATTAGCCTGAGCTATTAATAACCCTTCTAATATATGTGCTTTTGCTTTAGCTTGATTTAAATCATATTCCGTTCTTTTTGTTATTACTTCAACTCTATGATCAACAAAATATTTTATAAGCTCTTTTAAGTTTAATACTTTAGGCTCGCCATTAACCAAAGCAAGGTTTATAATACCAAAAGTAATTTCTAAATCTGTATGCTTCCAAAGCTGATTTAATACTATCTGAGTAGCAACACCCTTTTTAAGCTCTATTATAAGCCTAATTCCAGACCTATTGCTTGACTCATCTCTAATATCAGCAACGCCCTCAATTTTACCTTGTTTTACTAACTCAGCAATCTTTTCATGCAAAGTAGTTTTTACAACGCCGTAAGGAAGTTCTTTTACAACAATAGCCTCTCTGTCTTTTTTTGTCTCTTCTATTTCAAGCCTTGCTCTTAACTTTATTCTTCCTTTGCCTGTAGTATAAGCCTCTTTAATGCCCTCTTTACCGTATATTATACCAGCAGTAGGGAAATCAGGACCTTGTATATAACGCATCAAATCTTTAATTTCAGTATCTTGATGGTCTATGTAATAAACAATAGCATTAACAACTTCTTTCAAGTTATGAGGGGGCATATTAGTAGCCATACCAATGGCAATACCCATACTTCCATTAACTAAAAGCTGCGGTACTGTTGCAGGAAGCACAGAAGGCTCTGTTCTTGAATCATCGAAGTTTGGTACAAATTTAACAGTTTCTTTTTCTATGTCATTGAGCATCTCTTCTGCGAATTTAGTCATTCTCGCTTCAGTATAACGCATAGCAGCAGGAGGGTCATCGTCCACAGAGCCAAAATTACCTTGCCCGTCCACAAGCAAATAACGCATAGAAAAGTCTTGTGCCATTCTCACCATAGTGCCATAAACAGCAGCATCTCCGTGCGGGTGATAGCGTGCCAACACTTCACCAACGGTAGCAGCAGACTTCTTATATGGTTTATCATGTGTTAAATTAGCATCATACATTGCATAAAGTATTCTTCTATGCACAGGCTTAAGTCCGTCTCTTACATCAGGCAAAGCCCTTGACACTATAACACTCATAGCGTAATTTAAATAAGATTCTTTTAATTCATTTTCTATAGAAATATGATCAACTCTTTTTAGAATATCTTTTGTTAGTGTGGAATATTTTCTCTCTTCACTATTATCATTATTCTTTTTTACAGCCATAGAATTTCATCCTTAAAAAATGTTCTTGCTATTATAACATTTTAACAATAAAAATCAAATAAAGAATTATTAAGAAAAATATAAAAAAAACACATACTTAAAAAAGTATGTGTTTTTTAACATAAAAAATATTATTTTATATTATATTTTTGTATAATTTTATTTTTATAAACCTCGGCTTGTGTTCCGTAAATAGCCTGTATTCCGTTTCCAGCCCTCAAAACCTTCTTAGAATTAAGAGAAGTCCAAACATCATCGCTAGCAACTTTACTAGGGTCTTTTACAGTAACTCTTAATCTTGTTATACAAGCATCTATATTATCTATATTTTCTATTCCGCCAAGAGCTTGCACAATAGAATCTATTATACTGTCATCATCTGCAGCAACTGCTCCATCTGCTTTTGAACCGTCTTTTTCATTATAATCAGCTCTTCTATATAATTTTACTTCGCTTCCTGATCTTCCCGGAGTTGCAAAATTAAACTTTAATATCAAGAATTTAAATACAAAATAATAAACAACAGCATATACTGGTCCTAATATTAATATCCATTGATAAGAAGTTTTAGTTATTCCCTGTAATAATCCAAAGAATGTAAAGTCAATTAAACCTCTTGAGAATGTAATACCTACAGCTACATTTAATATATACATCAACATATATGCTAATCCCTCTAAAACAGCATGCACAACATATAAAGGAGGAGCTATAAATAAAAATGTAAACTCTAAAGGTTCAGTAATACCAGTTAAAAAAGAAGTCAAAGCAGCTGATAGTAAAATACCTTTTGCTTTTGTTTTATTTTCATCATCTGCCACATGATACATAGCCAAAGCAGCAGCTGGCAAGCCAAACATCATAGGTAAGAATCCGCCTGTCATAGTTCTAGTAGCAGCAGCACTAAAATGTGTTACTGTAGGGTCAGCTAATTGAGCGAAGAATATTCTCTGTCCTCCTGCAACTAATTGTCCGCCTACTTCTAATACGCCGCCTAATTCTGTATACCAGAATAATGGATATATAGCATGGTGAAGTCCGAAAACATTTAATATTCTCATAGCAAAACCATAGAAAAAAGTTCCAATATATCCAGTAGCAGCAAACAATTCTCCTGCCTTCACTATACCTTTAAATATGCTAGGCCATATAAATGGGAATATAGCTGCTAATGGTATAAAAAATACCATAGTTAAAACAGCAACAAATCTATTGCCGCTGAAAAATGCTAAATAATCAGGCAATGTCTGATTTGCAAATCTATTAGTAATAAAAGCTGATAATAAACCGCATATAATACCGCCAAATACTCCGGTTTGTAATGTAAATATTCCCAATTCCCTAGCATATAAAGCAGCAGTACCGGCGGCCTCTCCTGCACTCATACCCGCAGCCATTAAAGCATCTACTGTTGTATTATCTGGAGTATGACCTTGAAATTTTAATATTACACCTATAACAGTATGAAACAATAAAAAACCAACAACAGCAGATAAAGCAGCTGTTTCTTTACTCTTGTTAGCCATACCTATAGCTATACCAACCGCAAATAAAAGAGGTAAATTAGCAAATACAAAATTTCCAGCATTAAATAATAATACTAAAACATAATTTAAAGGAGTACCTGTTTGTAAAAATGTTAAATTATATGTCTCTATCAAAGTTGGACTTGTAAAAGCACCGCCTACACCCAATAATATACCAGCCATAGGAAGTATTGCAATAGGAAGCATAAAAGATCTGCCTATTTTTTGAAGCAATGCAAATGAATTCTTCATATTTTCTCCTAATTTATTTTTAAAAAGAATTATAACATATTAGAGAAAAAATAGTACAAAAATATAATTTTTTTACAATTTATTATAAAGTTTCTATAGCTTTTACAAATTTCTCTGCTATCTGCTTAGGTCTAGTTATAGCCCCTCCAACAACAACAGCTAATGCTCCCATCTCTATACCCTTTTTTGCTTTTTCAGGTGTATCTAAATTACCCTCTCCAATAACAGGTATTTTTACTGATTTTAATACTTGCTCCAAAGTAACTAAAGGTTCATTACCTTTTGTATAATCAGTATATCCGCATAATGTTGTTCCTACTATATCAATACCTATCTCCTCGGCATAAATAGCCTCAGATACATCTGATATATCACCCATTATAATTTGGTTAGGATATTTATCTTTTATTGCTTTCACAAAATCTTTTAATTGAACCTTATCTGGTCTTTCTCTCTTAGTAGCATCTATTGCTATTATATCAACCCCTTCTGCACATAGTTCGTCTATTTCTTTCATGGTTGGAGTTATATATACATTACAATCCCCATAATTTCTTTTTATAATACCTATAATAGGAAGATTAGTATTTTTTTTAATTTCCTGTATATCTACAACTGTATTCGCTCTTATTCCGCCTGCCCCTGCCTGAGTTGCAGCTAAAGCCATTCTACCCATTATAAAAGAACTAAATAAAGGCTCATCTTCCAATGCCTGACAAGATACTATAAGTTTGCCCTTTATTTTTTTGAATACTTCATTCATACAAAATACTCCATAATTTTATTAAATATATAAAATTATATAATATACAAAAATTATTTCAAACAAATTAATTTCATAAATATATTTTTATAAATATTTACTCTATTATAAAAATATATTTACACTACAATTTTTATTTATAATTGCACAGGAGCCAGACATATTGCAGTTAGGAATTCCTTAATTTCTTAAAGTATAGCATAGGTGTATCATAATTT
>NZ_CAKVGN010000109.1 GCF_934747485.1 uncultured Brachyspira sp.
TAGCTATTTATATTATAAGGAATACCTACTTTATTTTAACTAAAAAACGTGCAATATCTATGGCTCCTAAACACAAAAATGAAATTTCCAATATTGACATAAGTATAAATTATTGATATCATATAAAATCATTGAAAATATAAAAAATAATTTTAAAGAGGTAATTAAATGTTCACAGCAACTTTATATGCACAAACTACAGGAGGAGCTCAAGCAGGAGGAAGCCCTTTAGTATCAATAGGTATGATGGTAGCTATTTTTGCCATATTCTATTTTTTACTAATAAGACCACAAAAAAAACAACAGCAAAAATTGGCTCAAAGCATAGCTAATCTTAAAAAAGGCGATAAAATAATTGTAGCTGGCGGTATAGTAGCTGAATACATTTCTGATAAAGAAGGCGGAAGAGTTGCTATAGTGAAATTAGGAGAAAACACAAAGATAGAAATAATAAAATCTTCTATATCAGCAGTGGTAAGCGATGAAGTTCTTAATGCTAAGAAAGAAGATAAGAAAGATAAAAAAGCTATAGAAGATAAAAATCAGATAAAAGAAGAATTAGAAAAAGCACAATCTGAAGAAAAAAAAGAATAATAGAAAAACAATAATAAAGAAAAATAGGAAAGCAGTATGAGTCATAATTTAAGGTTAGCATTCATCATTATAGGTCTTGCTATAATGGGTTGGTTTATCACTCCTACAGTGAGATGGTATTTTTTCACATCAGAAGATAAAAAAGAAGAAAGCAATTTATCATTAGATGAAATGATATCTAAAGGTTATACAAAAGAGCAAATTGATGAGATTCAATCGCTTAAACGTTTAAGAAGCGAATCTGTTAATTTAGGATTAGATTTACAGGGCGGTATAAGGATAGTTCTTCAGGCAGATTTTGAGGATTATGCTAATAAATTAGATAGAACAGCATTATCTTTAACAGCCGAAGAGAAAAATGATGCTATGGAAAGACTTATATCAAGATTAAGAGGAAGAATTGACCAGTTTGGAGTTAGTGAAGTTGGTATAAGAAAACAAGGCGATGACAGAGTGGTTGTTGAACTTCCTGGAGCAAGAGACCCTGATAGAATTAAAAGCGTCGTACTTAGTCAAGGTGCTTTAACTTTTAATTTGGTAGACCAAGAGGCTTCTGCTACAATTACTAGCAATGACTTACTTCTTGGAGTTTTCACTAATACTGCTAAAGTACCAGAAAACGACAAGCAAGTTTATTTTTATAGCGAAAAAGATGACTTTGGAAGAAGAGTTAGAGGAGCTCCTGTATTTATAGAAAAAGAGGCTTCTTTAGATGGTTCTGCTTTAATTAATGCTAATGTAGGCGGCGGACAATTTGGAGAGGTTACTGTTGAGTTTGAACTTAATAATGAAGGAGCTGAACAGTTTGCATTAGTAACTGCTGCTAATGTTAATAGAATGCTTGCTATTGTATTAGACGATAAAGTAATAAGTGCTCCTAATATCAATCAGGAAATTAGAGGCGGAAGAGGAGTTATTTCTGGAAGCTTTACTTTGGAAGAAGCTCAAGATTTAGCAAGAATACTTAAAGAAGGTGCTTTACCTTTGAAAGTAAGTGTTGTAGAGGAAGAAGTTGTAGGTCAATCTATAGGTGCTGACTCTGTTAAGGCTGGTACTACTGCTTTATTTATGGCTGCAATATTAGTTGCTGTATTTATGATTGCTCTATATAGAGTATCTGGAGTTTTATCTACAATAGCTATGCTTATAAACGTTATACTTATTATGGCTATACTTTCTCCTTTAAGATTTACTCTTACTTTGCCTGGTATAGCTGGTCTTATACTTACTATAGGTATGGCAGTTGATGCTAACGTTATTATTTTTGAACGTATAAAAGATGAATTAAAAATAAAATCTAATATTTCTGATGCTATTATATCTGGTTATGACAGAGCTTTTGCTACAATATTTGACTCTAACATTACAACAATAATAGTAGCTTTAATACTATGGATATTTGGAAGCGGTCCTGTACAAGGTTTTGCTGTTACATTGTTCTTTGGTATTTTAATAAACCTATTTACTGCTGTATTTATTACTAGATATATATATGAAGAAATTATTCGTACAAAACTTGTGAAGAAAGCTGGTTTCTTCTTTATTTAATATAATAAGGATTTTATAGTATGAGCGAAAATATTAAAAAAAATAATGATGTTAAAAAAACTGAAAATAATGATATGACAAAAAATAAAATTCCTTTTGTTAAATTTATGCCTGTTGCGGCTGTTATATCTAGTATATTATTTATAGCTTCTATTGGGCTTTTTATTAATAAATTGACTACTAATAGCTTTAATATGGGTATAGATTTTGCAGGCGGTGTTGAATTACAAGTAAAAATTTATAATCCAGAAGTAATAAATATCGCTGAAATAAGAAATTTATACAGAAACTTTGGTACAGAAACTGTCAATATACAAGAACTTGAAGGAGAAGATAATATCAATGCTTTTCTTTTAAGATTTAGAGGCTCTAATGAAGAATCTGACAGAGCTATGCAAGTGCTTTATGATAAATACACAAAAGAAAAAGTAACTCTTATAGGAAGTAATATTATAAGCGGTGTTGTATCTTCTGATAATTTAAAACTAGCTTTCATACTTGTAATAGTGTCTTGGATTATCATTATGATATACATTACTATAAGATTTAATTATAGATATGCTTTCCCTGCTATTATTACTCTTATACATAATGTTGTTATAGTATTTGGTATACTTCTATTTTTGAATAAAGAGTTTTCTGTATTAGTTCTCTCTTCAATGCTTACTTTAATAGGTTATACAATCAACGACATAATAGTTGTATTTGATAGAATCAGAGAAAATGCTGATGTTAAAAGACCATTTAAAGAAATTGTTAATATAAGTCTTAATAATGTTGTAGGTAGAACTGTAATTACTGGTGTTTCTACATTGCTTGCTGCTCTTGCTATAATGATATGGGGCGGATTTATACTTTATGATTTTGCTTTTACATTCTTTTGCGGTGTAGTGATAGGTACTTATGCTAGTAACTTTATTGCAAGCGGTCTTTTAATATTATTTATGAAAGGAAAAAAAGCATAATTAAAAGAATAATATAAATGAAAAAGAATAATATTTTTATTGTACTTATAATATTTTCTCTTATATTTTTAACATTAACAATAGTATATAATGTATACACAATAGGTGCAAATAATAATATAAAAAAAGAAATAGATGGAACTAGTAATATATTAGCAGATGATATGAGAACTCAATATATAAAAATATTATCGCTATATTTTAAAGATCAATTGATAGATGAAACTAATCAAAATAAAATAAATGAATTAAATAATTTCATAAAAGAATATACATCATCAATATCATCTTCAAATTTTAACAATCTAAAATCATCTATTAATGATATAATACAATTAAGAACCAGAAATACAACTTATGTACTATTGTTCTTAGCTATATTTACATTTATATTAGGTCTTATTATAAACCTGCTTAGCAGCCATGATAAAGAAAATAATAATATTCAAACTACAAAAAAGATTGTAAAAGAGGAAAATGAAAAAAAAGAGGAAAAACCTAATATTATTATTTCTAATGAGATAGATAATAAAAAAGAAATTGAAATAAATAATATGTATCAAAATCTTGTAAAAGAAATAAAGAATTCCAAAGAAGATAGTGCTATGGAAATACTTGAAAAAATATTTCAAATAGATGACAGAAACTATTTAGCTTTGAATGGTGCTGGAATACTTTATACAAAGATATATACTAAAAACGGAAATAACACTTATTTTGTAAAGGCTGATAAGTTTTATGAATCTGCAATTTCTATATATAATAAAAACAAAGATATTCTAAATAATAAAGCAATATTATACTCAACTAGATATGGTAAAGATAATAATAATGGTGATTATAATACAGCTTTAAATATTTTTAATAATACAATTTCCTCTTACAATAATGATTTTGATATTATACATAATAGAGCAACTCTAAATTTGCTAAACTATAAAATTACGGCGAATGCAGACTCTTTTGATGAAGCATTGAGAGATTATAACGAATTAATAGAGATTGATCATCATAACATATATGCCTTAAATAATAGAAGCATGCTTTATTTCGATAAATATAAATATACTAAAGATAAAAAATATTTTGAAAAATCAATAAAAGATTGTAATGATGCTTTTAGTATTAATTCAAAAGAATCTTTAGAATCTAATGGAAATCCGCATTATATATACAAATATTAATTTTTTTTATAATTATTTATAAATAAAAAAGCAATGAGATTAATAAAATCCCATTGCTTATAAATATTTATTTAATTAAATAAATTATTTTTTCTTACAAACTTTTTTTTGATATCCTATAGCATCAGCTAATTCTTCATCTATAACAACTACTACATCATTATGAAGCTTAAGGAAAGTAACAGGGCAGCTTGTCATAACTTTATCATGATTTAAAAGCTCTTTCATAGCAGCGGCTTTACCTTTTCCAATAGCAGCTATTACTATTTTTTTTGCCTTTAATATTCCACCCATACCCATACTAAAAGCCTCTCTTGGAACATCTTTTTCTGAAGCAAAGAATCTTGCATTAGCTTTAATAGTTTTTTCATCAAGCTTCACACATAAAGCATTAGCATGCAAAGCCTCATCAGGCTCATTGAAAGCAATATGTCCATTAGGACCAACTCCTAATAATTGAATATCCCTTGGAAGCTTCTCTATTTTATCATCAAACTCTTTTAAGATTTTTTCTTTCTCCCCTATTCCCTTAGGAACAAAAGTATTTTTTTTATCTATATTTATATGATCAAATAAGTTTTTGTTCATAAAATATCTATAGCTCTGTTCATTTTTTCCATCTAAGCCTTTATATTCATCTAAATTAACTGATTTTACATTTTTAAAATCAATCTCTTTTTTCTCATAAGCCTTTATTAAATGAGGATAAACTGCCTCAGCTGTGCCTCCTGTAGCAAGACCTAAAACAGCATCTTTTTTTACTTTTAATATATTAATAATCTCATTAGCTGTTTTTTTGCCTACTCCATTAGCATCTTTAGCAACTATAATTTTTAATCCCATAATCTTTAATACTCCTTTTATTAATTTATAATATTTTTCATAAACTAATATATTAAAATTATAGCATATATATAATTTATTACAATTAATAATAATTTTTATTATTGTTTAGGAGCCATACATATTGCACGTTTTTTAGTTTAAAAAAAGCAGGTATTCCTTATAATTTAATTAACT
>NZ_CAKVGN010000110.1 GCF_934747485.1 uncultured Brachyspira sp.
TTGTTTATCTTTACTTAATTTACTGCGTTTCATACTTAAATTTTAACAAATTTCAGTTATCTAGGACAGCCCCAAAATCTCTAATAAAAATTAGAAAAATAAAAGTTTTATATGTTAATAAATTAATCTAAAAAATAATAATATTTATATAAAAAATAAATTTGTTATTAATCTTTTTTTATAATATAATACAATCAAAAAATATGGATTTAAAATATTGGATAAAGAAAGCATAACCAACTCTTATGATGTTAATAATTCTTCTATAAGACCAAAAGGATTTGATGATTTTATAGGGCAAGAAAATATAAAATCTAAATTAAAAGTTTTTATAGACAGTGCCAAAAAAAGAGATGTTTCTTTGGATCATATATTATTTTACGGACCTCCCGGTTTAGGAAAGACCACTCTTGCACAGATAATAGCAGAAGAATTAGGAAGCAATATTAAAGCAACATCTGCACCTGTTATAGAACGACCGGGTGATTTAGCATCAATACTAACAACATTAGGCGAAAAAGATATATTATTTATAGATGAAATACATAGACTTAGAACCGTAGTTGAAGAAGTACTTTATTCGGCGATGGAAGATTTTTTTGTTGATATAAAGGTTGGAGAAGGAACAAGTGCAAAGAGCTTTAGGGTAAAACTTCCTAAATTTACTTTGATAGGTGCTACGACAAGAAGCGGATTATTAAGCACACCTTTATATGACAGATTTGGTATAGTGGAGAGACTTGAGTTTTATACAAATGAAGATTTGGCAGATATAGTAAAAAGAAGCTCAAAGTTTCTTAATGTAGACATAACAGACTCGGCTGCTATTTCTATAGCATCAAGGTCAAGAGGAACGCCAAGAATTGTTAATAGACTGCTTAGAAGAGTATTTGACTTCGCTACAGTTTCTGATGTTTTAACAATAGATGAGAAGTTTGCATCCGATTCTTTAGAGAAATTGGGTGTAGATAAAAATGGCTTTGAAGCTCTTGACAAGCAATATCTAACAACTATAATAAAACATTATAATGGAGGTCCTGTTGGTGTAGATACTATATCTGTTTCATTATCAGAACAGATAGAAACTATAGAAGATGTAATAGAGCCATATTTAATACAATCAGGTTTTATTAAAAGAACGCCAAAGGGAAGAGTTGCTACAATAAAAGCTTATAGCTATTTAAATATTAATGTAAAAAATAACGATAATTATAAAGAGAATAGTTTATTTGATTTATAAGCTGGAGGTTTATTATTCAAACTAGAGACACTTTTGAAACAAAATCTAATATACGTTTAGATGAATATTATATACAAGAGACATCTAAAGATAAAAGTAAAATAGCTGATAGATTTATTAATAACTTAAAACATACAAGTAAACGAGAGCCTATAAAACTTTATAATAATAAAAAATTAAATTATAAAAAGACTCATAATAATTTCTATCATCTAAAAAAGTTTTTTCATAAAACATATGATTTGTTCTTACCAATAAGAACTTTCTTAAATAAAATAATATCTGCCATTGTTAAAAAGGGTAATAATGAAAGAAGCATATTGATTTTTTATAATGATAAAGAAAAAGGTTTAAGTTTGCCTATCAATAATTTTATGATATTGTTTTTTGTATTAATTTTTGCTTCGTTAATTTATACAGGTTTTGATGCTTATTATAAACAAAAAGAGGCAAGAGATTTTTATAATACATTATCTGCAACAGAAGCTAAAACCTATAGTTTAATTACAGAATACAAAAATTCACTCAATAGATATTCCAAGTCGTTAAAAGAATATAATGATACTATCAAAAATATTTCTTACTTAATAGACTATAACAATGCCTCTTCATTTAATAATAACAATAATGATAATGATATAAGTAAAACTCTAAATGAAATAGACAGATATCAAAAAAATATTCTAACATTTATGGACGTTTCTTCGGTAATACATAAAGAAATACCAGTAGGCTGGCCGGTTGCAGGCGGCGGAAGAATATCAAGCGGATTTGGTGCAAGACTTTCTCCATTTACACAGGAAAAGAGTTACCATTACGGTGTTGATATAGCAGGTCCTTACGGTACTCCAATATTAGCAGCGGCAGATGGAAAGGTTACATTTGCAGGCTGGAAAAATGGTTATGGTTGGTTTGTACTTATAGAGCATGCTAATGGATATCAAACAGGTTATGGTCATAATTCTGAGCTTTTGGTATATGCCGGTCAGGAAGTAAAAAGAGGTCAAAAAATTGCTATGATTGGAAATACTGGAAGAACAACAGGTATTCATTGCCATTTTGAAGTGAGAATAGCAGGCGACCATAAAAACCCTATGCCTTATTTGAGTGCAAGATTTTAAATAAAAGATAATAATTAAAAAGAGGAGTATATTTTATACCCCTCTTTTTTTATTTTTAATTGTTTAATTAATTATTTGTATTTGCATCAGGTTTAGGCTGTATAATGGAAGAGAGAATTAAAAATACTATTAAACTTGCAACTATACCCGGTATTATAGGGTCAACTCCAAATAGATTAATATTTTTATTATATTGGAAGAATATTGTAACAACACTTCCAGCTATCAATGAACCCATGCTAGCAACTGCAGAAAGTTTTTTCTTAGTATAGTTTCCAAATAAATATGGTATAAATACTCCGGCAGCACGTAAACTAAATGAAAACATAAGTATAGTTATTAAATTAGCAGCCCTAAAAGCTATAAACATAGATATAAGCCCTACTACAATCATACAAGCTCTTCCCAAGAAAAGTAATTGTTTATCAGTAGCATTTTTATTAATATATTTTTTATATATATCGTTTGTAGCAATTACTGATACCGCAAGCATATCAGAGTCAGCAGAAGACATAGTAGCAGATATTAAAGCAGAAAATAATAATCCAACTATAACAGGAGGCATAGTGTGAATTGCAAGTACAGGTAAAATATATCTGCTTCCTTCTGAGGTTAATAATTCTGAAGTCATAAGTCCATCTTTTACAACACTTGAAGCAATCAAACCTAAAAAGGCAGGGAATAAAGAATATAATATACAAACTAACCCTCCCATTAAAGAGCCTATCATAAGTGATTTAGAATCTCTTGCCGAAAAAAATCTCTGGCTAATTTCAGGACCAACAGAATATGAAGCTATATACATTATAGTAAGAGATATTATAGTAGGCCAACCCATACCAACAGTAAGTGATTTTTGTGCAGGTGTGAGATTAGCAATTACATGTTCAAACCCTCCGGCATAATTCAAAGCAAAAGGTATAGCAACCAAACTTCCAATAAATACTAATGAACCTTGAATTAAGTCGGTGAAGGCAACACCCCAAAGACCTCCCATAGATGAATATGCTGTAACTACAACCGTAACTATTACAACAGATACTTTATAATTCCAGCCTGTCATAACAGTTAAAATACTTGCAGAAGCTATAATTTGAGCAGCAGTAATACCTATCATAGGAAGCCCCATGATAATTGAAGTAACTAAAGCATTTGCCTTACCATATCTATTATAAAAATACTCAGATACAGTAGTAACCATAGCATTTCTAAATCTCTGAGCCAAAAAAGCAAGAACCAAATATGCAAAAGATGCCGTGATTACATACCAAACTGCCGAAAATCCCCATTTACCAAAAGCCTGTTCTGCCAAACCAAGAGAAGTACCGCCTCCAATATTTGTAGCAGCCAATGTTCCTGCCAAAAGTATAGGCCCTAAATTCCTACCAGCCAAAGCAAAATCATTACTATTACTAATCTTTTTGCTAGAATATACACCTATAAAAAGCATAGCTATTAGGTATACAATAACTATTAATATAATAACAGTTTGTCCCATATAAAACTCCAAAAAATTATTACAATCCATTATATAATAATCTTTTAGAAAAATACATGTAGTTTACAAAAAAAGTTAGATTTTTTTATATTAAATTGTAAAAATTACTTTACTTGTATCATAGGTGTAACACCAGAACCAGAAACTTGAGGCATTTTACCGTCCCATTTTTCTATATACATTCTCTGTATAAGAAGTGGTGTTAAAGATTCCTGCATTATTCTGTTTGCTTCTGCTATACCTTTAGCTTTAGTAATTTCAGCTTCAGCTTCATATCTTACTTTTTCTAATGCATTTTGTGCTGTTAGAGCATCTTGAGAAGCTATTAATTTTCTCTCTATTGCTTGGTCAAACTCATCAGAAAAATCATGCTCTATAATAGAACAAGCTGCAACTGTAATGCCGTAGTCTTCAAAATCTGTCATTACTTCTTTTAAAAGTTCTCCTGCCATTTCATTTCTTTTTGTTATGAATTCTTCTATAGTATATCTTGCAGAAACAGCATTAAGGCTCTCTGATATTCTTGGATTAACTAATTTGTTTTTATAATCTGTACCAAATTTTCTATATAAATCTAAAGCATCACCAGTTATAGAATACTGAACATTCAAAGTCATTGATATAGTTTGCATATCTTTTGATGATACAGCATAAGTTTTTTCTACAGTTTGCTCCCTCACTTCTATAGTTCTAATTTTATCTATAAAAGGTATTCTAAAATGAAGTCCCGGCTCTTCTTCTGATATTGCTTTACCTAATCTGCTTCTTATGCCAACTTCTCCAGTTGATACTATTGTAACACTTGAAAAAATTAAAAAACCTACTATTAGCACAATAGGAATCAGCATAAAAAGTATAGAATGCAATTTGCTCGTATTAACATTAATAATTCTCATAAACTTTAATCTCCTAAAAAATAGTCTTTATATACTAAAATAAAAAATAAAATTTTGCAATAATCATATTTGAATTTACTATATACCTAAACGGGTATATTTTATTTTGATATCTTTGCTTAGTTTATGCAAATAATAGAAAGTTATTTTTGACAGTGTATAAAATTCTTAGTTTTATAAATATTATTAATTTCATTTTTTTGCACAGGTTCCAAACATATTGCAGTTAGGAATTCCTTAATTTCTTAAAGTATATCATAGGCGTATCATAATTTAA
>NZ_CAKVGN010000111.1 GCF_934747485.1 uncultured Brachyspira sp.
GTTCATTTAAACTTTCTCCTTTTTATTATATTGTATCATATACAATTAAATTGTCAAGTAATATGCAACTATCTTTTTGTTTAGGAGCCACAGATATTGCACGTTTTTTAGTTTAAACAAAGAAAGGTGTTCTATAATTTCAATTAATATATATGTAAATAACTATATTTTGTCATATAAGTTTTTATTTTATTCAACTTTTTCCAGCCTTCGCACCAATACCTAAAGGTACTTCTTTCGGTCGCCCTGAAGGACTCCTTGCAGTTGCAGGCACTCCCGTTGGTCGCTGTGCAGATTTCGTCAAAGTTTTCACCCTTCGGACATGCTTCGCGAAAGTGCAAGTATTCAAATTTTATATCTAAAAAAATATATATAATGGCACTATATGTTTATATCTATATTTCATAAAAATGCAGCCTTTTTGCTTCTTTGTGCCAACAAAAGAAGTGGGGGTGCGGGGGCTAGTCCCCGCGAATAATAAGTTTAAAACTAAATTTTTACTGTTCTTAAACAACTATATTTTGTTATTTTTACAAATATTTTATTGTTCTTTTTCCAGCCGCTACGCGGTGCGGACTTCGTCAAAGAACCAAAAAGTGCAAATTAAGAAAGTAATACTAATTATATTTTATATATCAAATATTAAACACTTTATTTTTTATAAAAAACACTACATATAAAAAAATAAAGCCCAAGCAATTAACAAATAATCGCTCAGGCTTTTATATTTAAAAAATTATTTTTTTAAGCTAATGGTAATTATTATTAATACATACCACCCATTCCGCCGCCAGGCATTGGAGGCATTGGTTTTTCAGGTTCAGGCATATCAGTAATAATAACTTCAGCAGTTAATACTTGAGAAGCAATAGAAGCAGCATTTTGTAAAGCACTTCTTGAAACTTTAGCAGGGTCAATAATACCAGCTTTTAACATATCAACCCACTCATTAGTAAGAGCATTGAAACCCATATTTCCTTTTTGTTTTTTAGCTTCAATAGCAACAACAGAACCGTCTAAACCAGCATTTTGTGCTATCATTCTTATAGGCTCTTCTATAGCTCTTTTTACTATATTAACACCAACTTGCTCATCAGGATTTTCTAATTTAATAGAATCGAGTTTAGCTTGAGCATGTAAGTAAGTGATACCGCCGCCAGGAATAACACCCTCTTCAACAGCAGCACGAGTTGCAGATAAAGCATCTTCCACTCTAGCTTTTTTCTCTTTCATTTCAACTTCAGTAGCAGCACCAATATTAATAACAGCAACACCGCCAGAAAGTTTAGCTAATCTCTCTTGTAATTTCTCTCTGTCATAATCGCTGTCAGTTTCTTCTATTTGTTTTTTAATAGTAACTACTCTTGCTTGAACATCACCTTTTTTACCAGCACCTTCAACTATAGTAGTGTTCTCTTTATCAACAGTAATCTTTTTAGCTTTACCAAGATGCTCTAAACCAGTATTTTCAAGTTTCATACCTAAATCTTCGCTTATAACTTGTCCGCCTGTTAATATAGCAATATCTTCAAGCATAGCTTTTCTTCTGTCGCCAAAACCAGGAGCCTTAACTGCACATACATTTAATACTCCTCTCATTTTGTTTAATACTAAAGTAGCTAAAGCTTCAGATTCTATATCTTCAGCGATAATAATGAAAGGTTTTCCTGTTTGAGCGATTTTTTCAAGTACAGGAAGAAGTTCTTTCATATTAGATATTTTTTTGTCATAAATAAGAACTAAAGCATCTTCTAATTCAGCAGTCATACTATCTCCGTTAGTTACGAAATATGGAGAAATATAACCTCTGTCAAATTGCATACCTTCTACTAATGAAAGGCTAGTTTCTAATGATTTAGCCTCTTCAACAGTAATAACACCTTCTTTACCAACTTTTTCCATAGCATCGCTTATTAAAGCACCTATTTCTTTATCATTGTTTGCAGAAATTGTAGCAACTTGAGCAATCTCTTCTTTACCTTTAATTTGTTTAGCTTCAGATTTAATATGAGCAACTATTTCGCTAACTGCTTTTTCTATACCTCTTTTAATAAGCATAGGATTAGCACCGCTAGTTACGTTTTTTAAACCTTCTTTAACCATAGCTTGAGCTAAAACTGTAGCTGTAGTAGTACCGTCACCAGCAACATCATTAGTTTTAGTAGCTACTTCTTTAACTATTTGAGCACCCATATTTTCAAAAGGGTCTTCTAATTCTATTTCTTTAGCAATAGTTACACCATCATTTATTATAGTAGGAGGACCAAATTTTTTGTCTATTACAACATTACGTCCACGCGGTCCTAAAGTTACTTTTACTGCATTAGCTAAAGCATCTACCCCACGCATAAGGGAACGTCTAGCTTCTTCATCAAATAACAACTGTTTTGCTGCCATAAATCTTTTCTCCTTACAAATATTTTAATTTTTAATTATTTTCTTATTTTTATTGAAAATATTATACAATCAATATATTTTTTTTCAAGTATTAATCAGCAAATATTATATAGTTATTCTATTACAAATTACCTCAAATTATAGTATAATGATTCTATATTGATACAACATGATAACAAAAAAATAATTAAATAAATAATTAAATAAATAATTATTCTTTATTGTTTGTATTTTAAATACAAAATAATGTTCAAATAACGATATTAAATAAAAAAATTCCATAATCAATATTATGAAATAACATACTGATATAAAAACCAATAATGAGAAAAAGAACCCATTAATACAAATATATGAAACATGTCATGAGTAAATTGTTTAGTTTTATCTTGATATTTTTTTCCAAGTGCATATAAAAATGCTCCTATAGTATAAAATATTCCGCCCCATATTAGCCAGCTTAAATGAAGTATATTGAACTCCTTTAAAAGAGGCTTAAACGCAAAAGCAATAATCCAACCCATAGAAATATATAAAATTATTGTAAGTATTGGGCTTTTGTATATTAAAATAGTATTTGATATTACACCAATTAAGGCACATACCCATATAACAGATAATATAAGCATTCCTATATTCTTTGGAAGAGAAAATACGCATAAAGGCGTGTAGGTGGCTGCTATAAAAATATATATGCCTATATGGTCAAATTTACGAAATAGCTTCTTTACCTTACCATCTGGAAAAAAATGATAAAGCGAACTAAATGTGTATAATAGCGTAATACCTACACCATAAACTATTACAGGCATTACATAATTTTTATTTACCTTTATAAGCATAAGAACAAATCCAGCTATAGCTAATAAAGCTCCTACGCTATGAGAAATTGCTGAATATAGTTCTCCTATTTTTTGAGTACTTTTAATATTTTCAATGTATTTTGAATTAGCTGTCATGATTCCTCCTAATTGTTGTAACAGGATATTAACTTAATTAGAAGTATCTAACAATAAAAGAAAATTACTATTTTTTATAGCATATTATAACTATTTTTCTAATTTTCCTAATAAAAAAATATTATTCCAATCTATATCATTTTCAGTTGGCATTGGATATTCATTCCAGTTGGCACTTTTATACGGCTCCCAATATAAATCTCTTCCATAACCGTTTTCTTTTAGCCATTTTTCTAATTTGTCTCTATAAGATTTACTATAATTATTTGCTATATATAATTTTCCTTCTTCTATAACAAACCCCTTAAATCTATAAACATTATCATTTTTAAAATTTCCCATATAATTAAAATCAACCGTTTTGTATAATGGATCATATACTTTTTTATTATCTAATAAATTATATAAATTAAAACTTGGAAGTGAGGTTAATATAAAGTTTTGTCTTCTTGTTTTTGTATAGTATACTGCTTTGTTATCATCTGACATTTTTAAAAAAACATATTCTATAGGTGAAGAATAGCCGTATATTATAATATCAATATTAGATTTTTTATCGAATCTGTATATATTTTGAAAATTATCCATTACTACTTTATTTCTTGAGTTTTCAATCCATATTTTTGCTGTTTCACTATTCATATTTTTTTTAGGAAGTGTTGTACATGAGGATATTACAAACAGTGATAATAGTATATAATATATTTTCATAGTTCTTTAATCTATAATATTATATATATATATTAGAATTATACAATATAAGGATTATATAAATATGTTAAGGAGTGTGAGATATTGGACATTTTTTAGTATAAAAAAGCAGTATCCTTGTTATAATATTTTTGATATAGAA
>NZ_CAKVGN010000112.1 GCF_934747485.1 uncultured Brachyspira sp.
AATTTAGTGATATAATTTTTGGTCGCTTTTGGTATATCTAGCTCATAATCTGTTTCAAATTCTTTGTCCAATGAGTTAAATGCAGCATTAAAAATATTTTTTAAATCTTGCAATTCTTTTTTTTCAATTTTATGTTTTTTTTCAATCTCAGATTCACGCTTTTTTTGCTCTGCTTTTTCTCGTTCTTTTATAGCGGCATAAGCTCTACCACTTAAATGTTTTGCTTTTGTGATTTCTGCATAAGCTCCACGCACCATTCCTAATTGTTTTGCAACACTATCTTGTATTTGTGTTAATGCGATTCTATTTATAGATTTCCAACGATTTTTACCGGTGTTTTCATCTAGCGTTACAAATTCTAAATGTGCGTGATTATTTAATTGTTTATTGCCATCGTCATCTATATATCCCTCATCTTTATGCATTGCAATCTGATAGCATTGAAACCCATATTCTTTTCTAAAATAATTTGCTAAATTTTCTAAGTCTTTTAAAGTATGTTTAGATTCAATATTGACCACCGCACTCCAAAGGTAACTTTTTGCTTGAAACTTTTTATTTCTTGCCCTACAATTTTCTACATAAGACTTTTTAGCATTGATAATAATTTCATCTCGTTTTTTTTCAGCTTCTTCTGCACTATTATCATAGATAATTTCGCCGCCAATAGCATAATTAGGACGGATATGTGCGTTATGATATAGTTGAAAACAATAGCCTGATTTTGAAATATTTGTTTTTTGAAAATTGATACTTGAAAAAGCCATTAAAAGCCTTTGTCATAATTATCCTCTTTGCTTCTATAAACCTTGATAATTTTAATGGCTTCCATATTATTTATAGCTTCACCTATTATGAGATATTTTGTTATAGTCCAACGCCAATAATTTTTAGCTCTTTGGATTTTTTCTACATTATTTAATGCGAATGGATTATTTACATTTTCAAGCTCCGATAAAAATATATTTATTCTATTTATATTTTCAGCATCTTTTTTTATTTGTTTTGCTAAAAAAGTATCAACGCTTGACTTAATAATCACTTGCACTATCTATTCCCATTTCTTGCAATACTTCATTTTTGATTCTTTGTGAATCTATGGAATTTTTAGTACTAATTTTGCTAGATTCTTTGCTGATTGTTAGTTCATTTGGACGCAAATATTTTTCTTGCTTTTTATGATAAGATGGTGCAGAATATGCTCTAGCAATAAGGCTTGATAAAAACTTAGCTAATTCAGCATACATTTGCGCTTCTTGTTCTCGTTTTTTCATTTGAAAAATAGCACTATCATAATATCTAGTTAGCTGCCTTGGTGTAGCATTCTCATATTTAGAATAGTCGATTTTTTCCATTATAATTTTCCTTTCATAAAACAATATTAGTCAGATTTGACTTGCCGAATTTTAGTATATTTTTTTATGAAAGTCAATATTTTTTTAAATTTTTAAAAAAAATACATAATTTATAATATTTTTTAATGGTAGTAGTTTGCAAACTACTACCATTAAAGTAAAATTTCTTAATAATATGGCTTAATATGGTAATTTATTATCAAATATATCATAAATTTACTTATATTTTTTATGTTTAATATTTTATTATATATTGCTATTGATTCATAGTATAAAAATACTTAATATATGTTTCTAATATATCATTATTTGACTGCAATTTATTTATATTAAATTGACTTAATTTTGTATGATTAAACTTCCATTCAATCGCATTAAAAATACCATTTATTATTGTGGCTATAAATGCTTTTTTATCTGGCGTTTGATAATAAGGTCTATCTGTTATATTATTACAAAATAGTTGATAGTATGTGTCATTATTTGTAGCTATATTATCAATTTTAATCGGTTCATTTGTGGTATCACCAAACCATAATGATTTATAGAAAAAATTAAAGTCATTATGTTTGATATAAAGTCTGTTTAATTCATTGAAAAAATCATTTGATAATTGAGTAGATTTGTTGCTAAAATATAGCCTAAATTCTATAACTTTTTTGCCTTGTTTTTTAATAATTTTTGGCTCTTTTATCCATAAATCACTATACTTATTTATTTCATCTATCGCCGGCTTTATAACCTTACTATAAAGTCTAGTATAACTAGTAGTATATGATTTTGGTAATAGAAATATTTTTGTAAGAGTATCAATCTCAAAATCTCTATAATTCATTTTACGATAGTCCTTTAAAAGTGCATAAAATCGTATTGCATATTTTGAGTTAAATTGATTGATATATTTGACTTGATCAATGCGTGTAAATTTATCTTTTAATGCTAATAAAAATGGCATCATATCATTATTAAATCTTATATCTATTTGTTGTTCAACTTGTCTATATCTTAGACTAGAAAATATTGTATATCCTATATAATCTCCATCGGATGATTCTATTTCAAATGTTTGGCGTAACATTTTGCGTAATTCGCTAATTAACCAAGTTCTATTTGATTTATTAAAACCAAGTTTGTCGCAGAAATCCTTAACACTTATAGCGTAATAATTAAAGTTTTTATCCTTAATAGGATTTATAAGAGTAACGCATTGATAAAATATTTTTAACTGTTCTTTTGTAAGGTTATTTTTAGATTCAGTGATTTGATTACTAATATTAGCTTGATTGCGTATAAAACCATTTTTTAGCTCTATAATAGTTTTTTCAAACATTAAATTTTCAAGCTCTTTATTTCTTTGTTTTTGCTCTTTAATATGTTCTAATGTTTTATCAAAATCATCATTATCTACATTTTTTTTAGTCTCTTTATTAGAATCTTTATTAAAAGTTTCTGTTTCTAATGTTTTATCTTTAATATTCAATAAACCTTGCCTAATATTTGTATAATTATCTTTAGTATATTTCAAAGATATTGAGCATAATTCTTGGAACTTTTGCCTAATATTTGTATAATTATCTTTAGTATATTTCAAAGATAATATCCACCATTTTTGAATTATTTGTTTAATATTCATAATATTGCCTCCATTATTATTTTTTGTATTATAATATAAAAAAGTTACTTGTCAAGAAAAAGTTATAAATTATTGTACCTTAATATTTAAAAAGTTACAATAAGCTAGAAAATGATAAAGAAAAGTAACTTTTTACTAAATAGGTTACTATTTGAGCCTTTTCGTATGAAAAAAGTTACTTTTCTTTATACGATTCGTATGAAAAAAGTTACTTTTCGTATGAAAAAAGTTACTTTTCGCCTCTTCAAACCTCGTGCAGTAGGGCGTTGCAGAGTGTGTACAAATATGTACAAATTTTTTTTACTGTACAAACCGGCGTCGCTTAAATTTTTCTATGAAAAGTAACTTTTTTCATACGAATAAAAAACAAGCAAAATCATATAAAAACTTGATAATAACAATTTTAATAAATCGCCTTAAAGGGCGAACTTTTATCAAATTAACACACTTAAAACCACATATACACCCTGCTAAATTAACATTCTATTGGGCTTTATAGCCTTATATTAGGCACTCGCTTCCGCTCGTGCTATTTTTCATAAGAAAAAATTTAATTTTTTGATGTATTTCACTCGCAATTATAAGCATTTTTTAATAGTTTCATAGATTTTTAAAATATTTAGTTGTTATTTTGCATTATTTAACGATAGCAAAATCGTAGATTCATTAAATATGGCGTTTTAAATAGCCTAGAATCAATTTTAGCGTTTTTTATGTATATTTGATTGAATTTTACTATATTTTTGATTCTCGCAGCTCTTTCCCCTTTGTTTTTCAATATTTCGTTGCCAAAAATCAAACAGAGTTCTCCATACTTCACAGAATTTTTGGAGAGTAGGGTTAAAATTTTCCCTTTTTGACATATCTAAAAACTCCTTGGGTATTGCTTTGTGGATAATATCCTGCCATTGTTCGTCCCGTTCTGCGACAAGTTGCTTTGTTTGCTCAATAAAATCTTCTCGTTGCTGTTCTATATCGCTTTCAAGCTCTGCATTTTTCTCTGTTAAAATAGCAATTTCAGTGCATCTATATTCCAAATTTTCTTTAAGTTTTTCATTTTCGCCTTTCAATTTTTTGAATTTAGTGATATAATTTTTGGTCGCTTTTGGTATATCTAGCTCATAATCTGTTTCAAATTCTTTGTCCAATGAGTT
>NZ_CAKVGN010000113.1 GCF_934747485.1 uncultured Brachyspira sp.
ATTGTTTATCTTTACTTAATTTACTGCGTTTCATACTTAAATTTTAACAAATTTCAGTTATCTAGGACAGCCCCATAATTTTTATAGATATGCCGTTTGCTTAAAAGAAGATAATATTCCTATAGGCTATATACATTTTGAAAACAATAATGATAGTAATGATTTTGGATATGGACTTAAAAAAGAATATTGGAACAAAGGAATAATAACAGAAGCTTCAAAAAAAGTTATAGAGAAATTAAAAAATGATAATATCAAATATATTACGGCAACTCATGATATAAATAATATTGCAAGCGGAGAAATAATGAAAAAAATCGGTATGCATTATAAATATACCTATGAAGAACTATGGCAGCCAAAAAATATATTAGTAACTTTTAGAATGTATCAATTAAACTTAGATAATAACAAAACAAGAGTTTACAATGTTTATTGGAATAAGTATAAAAAACATTTTATAGAAAAAATTTAAAGCAACTTTTAAAAAACTATAATAAATATAATTTGACAATTTATTGTTTTTTAGTATCATTAAAAAATTAAATAATGATTTAGCATATTTAAAATAATAAAAAAACAATGAAAAAAAAGATTATATATTTTTTTATAGGCATCATATTATTCATAGCTATATGGAGTTTTATTTCTTTAAAAATCAATTCTGAAATTATTTTCCCAAGTATAGATAAAATATTTTTAGATTTAATAAATATAATTTATCAAAAAGATTTTTACTCTAATTTGTTATATACTTTTGTAAGGGTGATAATTACTTTTGTTCTTTCATTTTTGCTTGCAATAACACTTGGAATAATTGCTGGAATATTTAAAAGTATTAGATATATTTTAATGCCAATTATAAACTTTATTAGAACCATTCCAACCATACCTCTTATTTTAATAGCAGTATTATGGTTTAATAATAATTTAGTGCCTATATTTGTATCTTTATTTGTAATATTTCCAATAATATATGATGCTGTAGTAAATGGAATTATAAACATTGATAAAAATCTCATAGAAATGTCAAACTCTTATAATGTGTCTTTTAAAAATCAATTAATAAGTTTGTATATACCGTCAATAAAACCCTATATACTCACTTCAATATCGCAATCAATGGGTATGACTTGGAAAAGCGTATTAGCTTCAGAAATTATAACTTTACCAACATTGGGACTTGGAACTAAACTATATGAATCGCATTTATATTTAAACACAGTTAGTTTGTTTGCATATTGTTTGATTGCAATTATATTTAATATTATATTTGAAATTATAATGAGGTTTCAAAATGATTTGTGATGATAAAAAAATAATTGATAACATTTTGCAAATAAACAATATAAACCTTTCATACAATAACAATATAATATTTAAAGATTTCTCTATTAGTTTATACATAAATAAAATAAATATTATATTAGGCTCATCAGGATGCGGAAAAACTTCGCTTCTTAATATAATTTCTAAACAAATTGACAGCCCCTCTTTTGTGTATCAAGAGCCAAGATTATTAAATCATTTAAACGCTTATGAGAATATTAATTATATCTTAAAAGACAAAATCAAAAATAAAAACCTAAGAGATAAAACTATAAAAGAAGCATTAACTATAACCAACCTCATTGATAATATACACAGCAAACCAAATGAGCTTAGCGGCGGAATGAAGCAAAGATTATCCTTAGCAAGAGCATTAGCTTATAATTCAGATTTTTTACTAATGGATGAACCATTACAAGGTCAGGATATTAAAAGAAAAAAAGAATTATTAGATATAATTAAAAACATACAAACAAAAACAAATAAAACTATTATCTATGTTACGCATGATATCTCAGAAGCTCTAATCCTTGGAGATTATATATATATTCTCTCAAAAAATAATAATTCTACAGAGTTGATATTTCAAACAAAATTAGAAAGCAATGATTTAAATAATAATATAGATATGCAGTCAAAGTTAATGGATATTCTTATAAACAATTAATCTTTTAATATCTCTAAAGCTTTATCATAACCTAAATCAGCAGATTTTTTTAAATATTTTTGAGAGAGCTTTTCATATTTTTCTTTTTTCTCATTATCTTTTTCATGCTTTATAAAAATATTATATATTCTATAAACGTCATAATAAGCAATATAATCTTCACTGTTATATTTCAAAGTCTCTTTTAAATATTTAAGTGCTGTTTTATATTTCTTTTGTCTTCTATAGCAAACAGCAAGTAAATAATAAGCATCAGAATAAGCCTTATTTAGAGATATTGCTTTTTCTAAATCTTCTATAGCTTTTTCTATTTCATTTCTCTCTAAATATATTTGAGCCTTACTATAATAAATATCAAAATCATGCGGATATATTTCTATAGATTTATTATAAGTTTTTATAGCATTATCATAATCTTTAATATCATAATAAACTGCAGCCAAATTATAATAAGCATCTAAATTCTTTTCATCTAATTCTATAACCTTTAATAAATCCTCTATAGCCTTATCATATTCTCTTTTATTGATATTATTTAAAGCACTGTAGAAATATTGATTTTCTTTGCTGTTCATTTTTATTTCCTAAATATATTAATTTTTTATGCTTTTATTTTTATTATACTTTTTATTTAAAACCCTCGAAGAGCAATCCAAAGCATAATCAGCAAACTCTTCTTTATCTTTCATATAATATGCAAGCCCTGCAACCATAGCCGCATTATCTGTAGTATATTTTAAAGCAGGAAGATAACATTCAAAATCTTTGGAGTTTCCAAACCTTTCACGCAAATAACTATTGCATGCCACCCCTCCAGATAATGTAACTCTCTTTATACCGCTTTTTTCAACATATTTAAGTGTCTTTATATATAAAGGCTCTATCGCACTTATTTGAAAAGCAGCTGCTATATTTTCATTTGTAGGCTCATAACCTTTTTGTAAATATTTTTGTGTAGAATATACGCAAGCTGTTTTAAGTCCGCTATAAGAAAAATTAAACTCATCAACACCATTAAGAAGCACTATAGGATATTTTATAGCTTCTTTGTCTCCTTCTCTTGCAAGCTTGTCTATAATAGGTCCTCCCGGATAGCCAAGATTTAAAAATTTAGAAACCTTATCATAGGCCTCACCAACTGCATCATCTAAAGTAGTCCCAACAACTTTATACTCCCCATAATCATGAACCTCTGTAATAATAGTATGCCCCCCTGAAACAACTAACGCTATATACGGAAACTCTATATTGTTTGTAAGGTGAGGTGAATAAATGTGTGCTGCTATATGGTCTAATGCCAATAATGGTTTGTTAAGAGAAAAAGCCAAAGCCTTAGCACTTCCAACTCCTACAAGAAGAGAGCCTAAAAGCCCAGGGCGATTTGTAACTGCAAACAAATCTATATCATCTAATGTTGTGTCAGCGTCTTTTAATGCCTTATCTATTACATAAAGTATAGCTTCCAAATGCTTTCTTGCCGCTATCTCTGGAACTACACCTTGAAATTCTTTATGAGCATCTATAGAAGAACTTAATACTGATGATAAAACATTGTTTCCATCTTCTACTATAGCAACGGAAGTATCATCACAAGAAGTATCTATTCCTAATATTTTCATTTTTTGTTTTTCTCCAAAGTGCATGTTGAGTTAATAATATATACTTTTTTTAACTATTTGTAAATATTAGTGTTTTCTATTTTTTGTTTAGGCCTATAATTTTGTAATTTTATTATAATTTAAATTGGAATAAAATAATTGGGGCTGTCCTAGATAACTAAAAAAGCTCCTTTTTTGCTAAATTATATATAATTTCCAATTGTTTTTCAACTTTA
>NZ_CAKVGN010000114.1 GCF_934747485.1 uncultured Brachyspira sp.
GAGAGGGTAAAAAAGAAAAATTGGAACACAATCTGGCCAAACATTTCTATAGAATTTATCGAATAGATTAAACTATTTTCGAATACATGAACAATAAGCTCTATAACGGGTTATCTTAAAACTTCCAGAGTTAATTGACCCTGGAAGCTTTTTTGTTTTTTTAAAGGTACCTTTTCATTTATAAAAAGACCAACAATTCTTTGTTGATTTAATACGTCTATAGTGAATTAGAGAGGCAAAAACGTTTAATGTCATTGGGCTCCCTCCAACCTTGAAAAATGTAAAAATAATCCTGTGTTGTTCAACAGTAGAATATATGGATCAGACGTATTTCTCAAACCATTAAGTACATTGTTATCCAACCAATAAAGAAAATTATAGCTGGTACGATATATTTTCTTGGATGCTTCCATAATTCCCTTTTCAGATTCCAATTCCGTAATGGAAAATAGATCTCAATTATAAGGTACATAATAGCCTCTATTATAGCTAACCCAATGGTCAATAATAAGAAGTCTATTCTCAAACTCTTCAATACAAAAAGTTTTAATGTGAAAGCTACTAATAAATTAGTGATTAGGTAATACGAAAGTAATACTCTAAAATACATTAAGAAAAATAAAGTACTTTGAGGTAGCGACTTTACATGAACTATCAAATCTTTGTCTGCTGAGAATAGAGTTGTTAATGGAGTATTTACAGAAACAATAGTAAGTAAAGTTATTGTTTTTAGTTGTTCCGGGTAATCCTGAAAAATAATTAATAAAATAAATAATAGGGTAAAAATTGAATTTATAAAAAAATATTTTTCTTGCATCAAGGAAATCATAAAATAATTATGACGTCTCTTATTAAAAACTGGAGAACTTTCATTTTTTACGATATAAATAAGTTCTTTATTTCTCAGTATTAAATACCCTACAATGATAGAACTTACTAACATATAGAATATATTATTTAGTAATAATATAGAGCCACCTATTCCTAACATACCAATAATCAAAAGCAAACTTAGTACATTTAATTTTGTGTTCAACTTGATAAACACATAGAATACACTAAGTATCACTAGTAATGAAAAGAGTATTAATTTTATAAATTGAAAGTATCCAATAGTTACATTTAAAAATAAAATTAGAAACATGATTCTTTCAAAAAAATTCAGAATAAATGTAACAAATATAAAATTAATTTTAAAGTAGTTTATGGATATAGGTAGTTGAAAATAGCCTTCCATTCTATCAGTTAAAAAATATGAATAGAGTAACTGAAAGGTTGATAGTGCTGTTACGATAAATGTACTCAACATCAGAATTCTAAAATCTGTAGAGAACTCAACTCTCACATATTTATAATACAGTAATATGCTAAGAGAAAACAGAAACAAGTACAATCTATTTTTTGAAAAGATATCTCTAAAAATAGCTAAAAGCATCTATTCCCTCCTTTGACTACTGACCTCATTTAACCAATCATCTAAATCTGATTGTAACAATTTTAAATGTCCATCCTCAAGAAAATAGGCTTCATCACAAACTCTAGCAATGCTTTCTGCTATATGAGAGGTCATTAATATTGAGCCATAGCTTTTATATTGAACGAGAACTTCATATAAAAATTCAGTAGAGTCAAAATCTAATCCATCAAAAGGTTCATCCAAGATTAATAATGGGCGTTTTAAATAGAAACCTGTTATCAAAAAGACTTTTTTCTTATTTCCAGTCGACAAATTACCTATGCTAGTCTGTAAAAATTTTCCAAAATTAAAGCCCTTGACTAAATAATCATATAAGTCATCATCTCTTTTAACATGAAATAATCGACAGACAAAATTAAAATACTGACTAAAGTTCCAATTTAAAAAACTGTTATTTTCGGTGAAAACAGTATAGGTATTCAGCTTATAAACATTACTGTCCAACGGTTTACTTTCACCATTTAAGCTGATTGAAGTCACTTGATAGTTCCTCTTATCAAACACACTACTCAGAGATTTTATCAAGGTTGTTTTTCCTGAACCATTTTTTCCTACCAGACCAATAATAGTATTGTTCGGAATAACAAGATCAAGGTTACTAATAATAGGTCTATCCTTCTTAAACCAAACGTTGAGTCCTTTTACCTCCAAAACCAAATGAACCATTAGTCCACTCCTTTATATATATAAAATCCTCCGACTAAAAGAAATGCTAACGCATATAACAGCTCTTTTTGAACCATAAATACCAACGCACCAATTAAAAAGCAGATCCCAATCAAAATTCTAAATCGTAATTTCATTTTTTAGCCTTCTTTCTATAAACTGTATCAAAACATTAATAGTTAATAGGATAACACCCATAACTGATAATCCTACCTCATAACAAATAAAATAAATAGATGATAATATAACTATACCCGATGAAAACTCTTTTTATTTTAGTTTGGAAAAGAATATGCCTATAATTGATAACATATCAATATAAATATAACATTATATTTATAACATATAATTTATTCCCGTTTTTGCAACTGTCTATTTTTTAAAATTTTATCTAGATGCAAACTATAATGACTAGCAATATTAACACTTCCCACTGCCTTCATAAACTCTATACACTTTTTCATTTCAACAATGGCTTGGTCACTGCCAAACTTTTTATATATATAGTAATTATGGGCATAATTATATACTACTCTTTCATACATTTCAGATTCTTCAAAGAAGAAAGATTCAAGTTGTTTTCCAAAGTACGCTGCATCTGTTAAATAACCTCGATCGATGCAAATAATATAAGCGTTCAGTGTCATATGATTGATTAGACTTCTATTCGCCTTAATTTCTTTATAATAGTCGGAACGTCTGATCATTTCTCTCGACAAAGTTACAAAAAACTTATGTTCTAGAATATCAATTGAATTAAGAAATAATTTTAATTCATATACTCCCCAATATTCGACACTAAACAAATAATCAATTAACTTTTCTAAGTCTCCCTCAAGAACTTGTTTTTCTTCTGATAGGATTTGAAGGCGGATTTTTATCAAAATAGTATTTAATTCATGAAATTTATCACTATCTTTATCCCCTTTACTATAATCAAACAATAAGTTTTTTAAGCCTTTAATATCATTTTTGATGGTGCAGGTCCTAATAATATCTAGAAGTTCTGTGAGTTCATCATTATGAAAGTCATTCACAGCATACATAAATTCATTAATAGAAACATTTATGGCATTCAGTGCCATAATGAACTTATTTAATGTAAGATCATTTTGTCCATTTTCAAACCTTGATAACTGAGATTTTGAAAGATTGTCATTTGCTACATCTTTTAAAGATAACCCTCTAGATTCTCTGAAGCGTTTAAAAATTTCACCACTATTTTTCATTCTTTCTCCTTTGTTGCATATTCGGGAACTAAAATTTTAATCAAAAAAAGTATATCATAAATTATAGAAGGAGGTTTGATTATGAAAAAACAATTTAACTTATGTGTAGTTATTTTTGAATTAATAATTATAATATCTCCATCACTAATATTTTTATAAATTACAGTCCATAGAAACTATAAAAAGTTACCATTTATTTTAGAACGACTTTTTACAAGACTTTCCGCTGTGAGAAAAGTGCCTGAAGCTTAATAGTTTCAGGCACTCGGAATTTTTGAGAGTAA
>NZ_CAKVGN010000115.1 GCF_934747485.1 uncultured Brachyspira sp.
ATGTCATGTGCATTCGAAATAGATTTCCAATTAGAAAATTCTTTTCCGCAATCAAAAGTGATCGACTTAAAGAGATGGCTTTTTCTGTCTAGCTTAATTTTACAAATTGGGATTTTTAAAAAAGGACAGTTTTTCTACTCTCTATATTATACATTCTGTTTAAAGACATGGGTACAGAATTTCTGTGCGAATTATTTAATAAATAAGAGATATTATCCTACATGCTCATTGTAATGTTGTTGATACTGTGACTTGATACTATTTTCTCCTAAAATTTCAAACACTTTTAGAGCTTGTTGCATTTTTTCTAGACCACTTCTATTATTTATTTTAAATTCATAGTAGCCTGTAGCATATAGAAATACAGTTTGTTCATAGTAGTTAAACTCATTATTTAATAATTTTTTGATCTCGTTAATGAGATAAGAACAATTTTGAAATTTTCTTTTGTCAATGCTTACAATTAAGCAGTTAATTGCCAGTTGAGTAACGAGTTTTTTATTAGTCTTATTCAAGGTTGAGTAAATAAAATTTTTTATCATTTCCTTTGTTAATAAAAAAGCAGAATTATATTGAATGGTTCGGATACAATTTGCTAATAATATAATTTCATAGTATCCCCAAGTTTCAACTTTGAACAAATAATCAGTCAAAGATTCTAATTCTGCCTCGGATGGTGAGATCTTATTATCCAATGTATAGATTATTGATTTTACCATAATTCGTTCCAATGAATTGAGTTGATAAATTGTAGAATTAGTGAGTAAGGATTTAATGTTATCAACATTTTGTAGGGAATACTCTTTACGGATATATTGCATTAAGTTGCCAAATGATATCGTTTGGGTATATTCAGTATCATGAAGAATAAGAAATTCATCCAATGAGATGTGTAATTTATCTAAAATGTTGATAAGTCGAATACAAGATATCTCAGATTCCCCACGTTCGAATCTGGAAATCTGTGATTTTGATAGATGTTTATCTGCGATAGAACAGATACTTACTTGTTTACTCTTTCGTATTTTTCTAAGTGTTTGACCAAGTTTAGATTTCATTTTTCCCACTTTCACAACAAAAATTTAAATAGTTTTTATTTATTATACAATACTTAAAAGAGAAAAGGAAATTGATATGAAAATTTGTATAAATTTATTCCAATTTCAAATCAATAGTTTAACACTATCTAATGCAGAATTAGGATTTAATAAAATAAAATCAAATAGGCCAAATTAAAAAGATCTTTATTGTAGAAAAAGTTTTTTCAAGAGTAATGAAATTTTTTAAGTATATTAGATCTTTATTAATCAAATTTTGAAGGGAGATTGTAGAGTTATGAGTAAAAAAAATATAATATTACTTATTTCTAGGGGACAAACTAATAATTTTGGAAATAGAGTATATGATTACGCAAATAAAATATTCATTGCTGCATTACCAAAATCGTCAGTATTTTTTATGTCAGTTTATCAATCAACAGAGGTATTAGCACAAATATTTTTTAATTTAATAGGAGGTTTTGTTGCAGATTTTGGAAATAGGAAAAAAATACTTATTTTAACGGATATCATCGCTGCTATTTCAACATTTGTTGCTTTTTTATTTCTAGATATGCCTAATAGTACAATAGTGTTAGTAATAGTCAATATTATATTAGCTATTCTAAATTCTTTTAATAATCCTGCTTACAAAGCAACAGTTAGAGACTTATTGGATAAAAACTCGATATACATATATAATTCATACAGTAGGAGTATAGCAGAGATTTTTAATATAATAGTTCCATTTTTTGGAATTTGGATTATTTCTCTATTTGGTTTCAAAGTTTCAATGTTACTAAATTCATTAAGTTTTGCCATCTCTGCGATTATAGAATCGAAATTTGCTATTAAAAGACATGGTTTTAAAAATCAGAAAACTGCAAAAAAAGCAGATATAATGAAAAGTATTATTGAGGGATTTTATTATATCTTTCAAAGAAAAGAGTTTTTTATTATTTTGATATTGGTATCCGTACTTAATTTTTTCGTCGCAGGTATAGAACTTTACTTGCCATTTATAAATAAATTTTTAAATGTTCCCTATATGTATGGATATATATTAGCGGTTCAAACTATTGGGAAAATACTTGGAGCGTACATTAATAAGTTTTTTAAGAATGATTTCACAATGTCTGAATGTTGTAACTTTTTACTTATGTCTTCAATTGCATTGGTTCCAATTGTTTTTATTAATAATATTTATTTGATAATATTACTTTTTGGAATTAGCTCTTTATTCATTATGATATTTGATGTTCAAATATTTTCAAAAATTCAATCAGAGATCTCAGAAGAATTTTTAGGTAGAGTTTTTAGTACAGTTTCATTACTATCCTTGGTTTTATCTCCAGTTGGAACTTTTGTTTTTTCTATTTTGAAATTTCATTCAGCTGTGATTTTTTCTATTATTGCATTATTCCAAGTTATATTCTGTATTTTTATAAAAATATTACTTTCTTTTGTTAATTCTAAACAGTCATCAGGAAATGGACCTAATGGTTTGAAATGAAAATTAAGTATAGTCTCACAAATAGTTTAGAAATATTTAATTTATCACCTAAATTGTATAATTCTTACATATTATCCATGTATTCTATCTAGTTCACAAACATATAAAAATAAGAGGCACTTAGGCCTCTTTTTCTCTCCTTCAAACACTCTGTCACTGTCCATTTACTGTCCAATATAGTGTAATATATCTAAAAATTGTTAATTATATTGAAGACTAAATCCTTTAAAATCAATATTTCTATGTATAACAAGACTTAAAGAATCTTAAATTAAGTCTTGCATAGACATCAATCTGCATTAAAATAATCATAAACCTCTTTAAATAGTGTCTGTAATATTTCTTGCTCTTCTTCATCTAAATTATTTTCAGATACTAGATCATCCAAATACTTAGGTACAGTAAATGGTTTTTAATAGTCGATTTAGCATATCTTCCTATCAAATGAGTCTTTTATAAAAGTTAATTTCAATATTTTATTCAGTACAATTCCTTTTCTAGTTCATTTAGAAAGGTGATTAAAAATTGATGGCGCCTTTCTGCCATTTGTTTGGCAGTCTCCGTGTTCATTTCATCTTTTAAGAGGAGCAACTTGTCATGGAAATGTTGGATGGTATCAGTAAGGGACCTCCCTTTGTGGCCACCATAGGAAAAAGTTCGCGCAATTCCTACAGCTCCTATCGCATCCAGGCGGTCTGCATCCTGGACAATCTTGCCTTCTAAGGTTTCTGGATGTTTACCGCGATTTTTGCTGAAAGAAACAGCATTGATAACCTGGCAAATCTGGTCGATTCGGTTTTGAGGAATACAAATCTCTTCTAGAAACGTGCGAGCATTCGCATTATTCTCTGTTTGAAATAATTTATAATCATCAGCATCGTGAAGAAGAGCTGACAAGCCCACTATCTCCATATCACATGGACCTTCTGCTTGTGCGATTCTCATAGCATTGGTATAGACGCGAAGGGTATGCTCTACATCATGGCCATCCGCTCG
>NZ_CAKVGN010000116.1 GCF_934747485.1 uncultured Brachyspira sp.
AAGTTGAAAAACAGTTGGAAATTATATATAATTTAGCAAGAAAGGAGCTTTTTTAGTTATCTAGGACAGCCCCTAAACTTTTATTGATAGAAAAATAATTTAGTTTATAATAATTACAATATTTTAGTTAATAGGTAATAATTTTGGATACTTTAATAAATGGTAATTGTTTGGAAATATTGGATACTTTAGAAGAGAATAGTATAGATATGATATTTGCAGATCCTCCTTATAATTTATCTAATAATGGAACAACTTGTCATAACGGAAAAAGAGTAAGTGTAAATAAAGGTGAATGGGATATAAGTTTAGGATTCGATCAAGATGTTGCCTTTCATGAAACTTGGATATCAAAATGTAGAAGAGTTTTAAAAGATAATGGCACTATATGGATAAGCGGTACTAATCATAGCATATATAAATGTGGTTTTATATTAGAAAAATTGAACTTTTATATATTGAATGATATAGCTTGGTACAAACCTAATGCAGCTCCTAATTTAAGTTGTAATGTTTTTGCTCATAGTCATGAAACACTTATATGGGCAAAAAAAAATAAAAAAGCAAAACATTTTTATAATTATGATTTAATGAAAAATTTGGATTTTGAAAAAGATAAATTAAAGTCCAAAGGTAAACAAATGAGGAGTGTTTGGTCTATATCGACTCCTGCTAAAAATGAAAAAATTTATGGAAAGCACCCAACTCAAAAGCCAATAGATTTATTAATAAGAATAATACTTGCATCTACAAAGGATAATGATACGATATTAGATCCTTTTAATGGTTCTGGCACTACAGCCGTAGCTTGTGCTATGATAGGAAATAGAAATTATATAGGTATAGATATAGATGAGAATTATATAGAGCTTACTAAAAAAAGAATTAAAGATATAAAAAATAATATATTTGAGGATATTTTATAATGGTTATTAGAAAAGAAATAAAAAACATTACTAATATTACTGATAGAAAAAAATTAAAAAATGATTTAATAGGAATTTTTTTAGAAGAAGAACCAGGTAATGGAAATAAGGAAAAAACATCTAAGTATGAATATATTGTTGAAAAATCAGATGATCATGAAATTTATTTAAAAAGACCAGCACCACTTAATAAAGGGATGGATTTTGTTATATCTACTAATAATTATAACTTTGCTAAAAATGGGTCTAGGGCTCGTAGAAATCCAAGCCATAAAGATATACTTGAGGATTTATCATTAAAAAAATCTGAATCAAACTCAGAATATAAAAAATTAATTTCTAAAATAGATAATATTTTTCTTTGTAAAGAAGAAGCAAATAATGATAACAACATTAATTTAAAAATGGGAATACCTGTAGATTTATTATTAAAAATAATAAAATGGTTGTTTATAGAACAAGACGTTACATATTGGAATTATTCTGGAAGAAAAAAATTAAAAGAAGAAATTGATAAAATTTAATAAATTAATTAAATATATTCATTTATTTTATGACAAAAGACATACATTTAGAACTAAAAGGACCTTATATCCTTCAGATACTCTTCGCAAAGAACTGTATTTTCAATCTGAATTTATAGTATCACATTATATTTAATTCATGTTTTTAAAATATTAATCTATAATTTTGCCTTTTTGCAACTTTTTGCGGCTGGAAAAAGTTGAATAAAACAAAATCTTAAGGAAATTTTATGTCATCAGGAACTATATTAAATTATTTCGGGCTTGCAAACACCTATAATCCATTTACAGATGAGAATGCGTTACAGGAGGTTCATAATTTAGATTTCGATATACCTCTTTTAAGCCCATTCAAAAATGCTGATTATGTTGCAATAAGCACAGGCCTTCTAACCACTTCACTTTCTTTTTTGAATGATTCCATACTTCAAGTAATTGAGCCAAACACAAACAAAAAAATAGCAGATTTAAATCCTATAATCGTAGATATTGGAAATAATAAATATACTCCTAAAGAAAATGAAGTTTTTTGGTTTAATAAAGAAGGTTTAAGAGGTACTTATTTTTTAAGCTCAATTTATGCAGGCAAAAAATTTAGAATAGTAAGCGGAAGATATATAACAACTTCAATAACAAGTGCCGTTCTTAACGATATGTTTGAAAGAACTGTTGGAGTGCCTTCATATATTGAGGATATAAACAGCAAAATAGAAACTATTAAAAATAATTCTACTTTTGTATTAAAAGAAGTTATAACGAAAACAGGAGAAGGCAATCAAAATTGGGCATTGAATTGGAGGGAAGATTTAGAATATTTACAAGTATGCGGAGTAATAGAAGGTGATACTAATGCTCTTATAAGCCTATCTTCATTTGGTCTTTTTAGTGATGTTTCTGATACTATTCCTTTAATAGGGTATTTTGGAAGTTATGCGAGCTATCAATATTTTGGAGGCGAGTATCAAAAAAATATAATGGGTAATTATGTTGGTCTTCCAAATTTGATGAGCTTTCCTATTTTGGAAGATAGAAAACCAGTGTTAGCTTTAAAAAATAATGGCAGTAATAGTATAAAAGCCACATTATATTTTTTGGTACGCAGCAAGTAAGGGTTTATAAGCTTGTTTTAAAACTGTTATACAATATTTTTTAGTGTATACCTAAACAACTATATTTTGTTTAAAAGAAATTTTTTCTTCAACTTTTTCCCGCCGCAAAAAGTTGCAAAAAGTGCAAAAATGCAGTTTTTGTGCTTCTTTTATACCAATAAATAATTAAAATTAAAAATATGATTTTAACAAACTTAAAAATTTTCAGTATATAGCTGAACAATTATATGTTGTCATATTTTGCATTTTGCCTACTATGCACTAAGAACTACTTTTTTATATTAATTCTTTTCAATATGTTTTGAAATAAGTCTGTAAATAACAAACAATCATAATAAAAATATTTGGAGTAAATATATATGTTTCTTAATGAAAATAATTTACAAGCTCCTTTCCAATACAAGATAAGTGAGAATAGTTTTAAGTTAGAAAAAATAAATAATTCATTGCAGCTAAGTGAGGATAATGAGCAAATAAAAGTTTTTGAAGGCGAGAGATTATTTTGTGTTGATATAGGATACGGTATAAATGGTGCTTTAGAGGAGATGGAGTTTCTTTTAGATGGTGTTAGGGTGTATCCTGTTTTATTGGATGAAATCAATTGTATTAGAGAATTAGAAGAGGTAGAAGAAAATAAAATATACTTAATAAAAAATGATATAAACTTTAAGAGTATAATTTTTTTAGGGGCTGTCCTAGATAACTAAAAAAGCTCCTTTCTTGCTAAATTATATATAATTTCCAACTGTTTTTC
>NZ_CAKVGN010000117.1 GCF_934747485.1 uncultured Brachyspira sp.
TTTAGCTATTTATATTATAAGGAATACCTACTTTATTTTAACTAAAAAACGTGCAATATCTATGGCTCCTAAACAATTTTAGAATTTTATATATTTTTAAAAAATTTATTAATATAATATAATTATAATTTGCAAAGAAATGAATTTTAATTATTTAAACATTATTTTTTATTTTTTTATTATAAAATTATTTATTAATTATCAATATTTTTATTACAAAATAAAATAGTTAAAATAAAAAAGAATAGAAAACTATTTTTTTAAAGCGTTATTAAGTGCAAAATATCCAGCATACGTAAGATTATATATATTTTTAAAACCTAATTTATACATACGCATACAAGCCATAGAAGACCTAGAGCCGCTTGCACAGTAAACTATATATTCTTTGTCTTTATCTAATTTAGACATTTTGTTATTAAAATTGCTGTCATCTAAAGCTATGTTTATGCTATTTTTTATGTATCCGCTATATTGCACTTCTTGATAACTTCTTACATCTATTAAACCTATATTTTTATTATTTTTATATAATTCTATAGCTTCATTAAGTTTTATGTTTTTGTATTTGCCTTTACTCATAATAATAAATATTATTTTCTTTACAAAAGTTATTATTATAAAAACTGCTATTAATAATATGATTAATGATAATGTATTGTTCATTTTTAATATACCCTATATATGTATAATTTATTATATACATAATAATAAAAAATTCAATACTTGCAATAATGTATCTTTTTTTAGATTGATAAAAAGTTATTTTATAATATAATAATTTCTTAATCAAAAATAGTATAAAAAGAATAGGTAATATAACAATGGAACAATTTATAGATGTAGTAAATTTTGAAATAGAGGCAGGACATGGAGGGGCAGGCTGTGTGAGTTTCAGACGCGAAGCACATGTACCTATGGGAGGTCCTGACGGAGGAAACGGCGGAGAAGGCGGAGATGTAATAGTGAGAGTTGATGCGAGGATAAACAGTTTCGGAAAGATAAAAAGCAGAAAAAGATTTAGAGCAAGAGACGGTGAACCCGGAAGAGCAAGACTAAGTGATGGAAAAAAGGGCGATGATGTTGTTATAAGAGTTCCTATAGGCACAGTTGTTTATGATGATGATACAAATAATATATTAGCTGACTTGCTTGAAGATGGTCAGAGTTTTACTGTTGCAAGAGGCGGTAAAGGAGGCAAAGGAAATAAGTTTTATGCCACTGCTACAAATCAAGCACCAGACTATGCTCAGCATGGTTTAGACGGCGAAAAACTTAATATAAGATTAGAAGTAAAACTCATTGCTGATATTGGTCTTGTTGGTATGCCCAATGCTGGTAAATCAAGCTTACTTGCAAGACTCACTCGTGCTAACCCAAAAATAGCATCATATCCTTTTACAACGCTTACACCGAATTTAGGCGTATGTTATTTGGACTATGAAAGAAGTTTTGTTATTGCGGATATTCCGGGTATCATAGAAGGAGCTAGCGAAGGGGCTGGACTTGGACTTACTTTTTTAAGACATATTGAGAGAACAGGGGCTTTATGTTTTGTGATAGATTTGACCGATGAAGATATTGTTGATACTTATAAAAAACTTAGAAACGAATTAAAACAATATAGTAAAGAGTTGATAAAGAAAAAGTCTATAATAGTATTAAATAAAACTGATATGCTTGAAGAAGATGAGATAAAAGAAAAAGTAAAAGCTATAGAAAAGACTATAAAAAAAGAGTATAAAAACAATAAAGATACCCATTATGAAGAGCCTGAAATATTTGCATTATCGGTATTTAGTTTAGACGGTGAGCTTCTCGATAGAGTAACAAATGCATTCTATAAGGCAAATGAAGAGAGATACGACAACGCCAAAAAAGAAACTAAAGAGCCTCTTTTACTTAATCAAAATAAAACTAAATCAAAATTAAAAACAAAAAGAGTATTCGGACCAGTGGTATCAAAAAGGCTTGGCAATTCTTTGGGAATAGATGTTATACCTCATAAAACTTGCTCTTATAATTGTATATATTGTCAGTTGGGTTCTGAAGAAAATACTAAAACTAATCTTGCTAATTATTACTCTGTTGATGAAATAATATATGAGTTAAAAGAGGCTTTGCTTAATAATAAAAACATTGACTATATAACATTTGCAGGTTCTGGTGAGCCTACATTATATAAAGATTTAAAAAAGTTAATTTATGAAATCAAACAGATAACTGATATTCCTGTATGCATCATAACAAATGGTTCTTTGCTTTATAAACAAGAGATGCGTTCTAATTTGCTTATGGCAGATTTGATTATTCCTTCTCTTGATGCGGGTAATATGGATACTTTTAAATTAATAGATCAGCCAAACAAAGAAATTGATTTTGATAAAATGGTAAATGGTCTTATAGAGTTTAGAAGAGTTTTTGAGGGTGAGTATTGGCTTGAGGTATTTTTACTCAAAGGAATCAATGACGGTGAAGAAGAGCTTGATGATATAATAAAAATAGTAAATAAAATAAAACCTGATAGAGTTCAGCTTGTTACAGCTACGAGAAGAACAGCTAATGAAAAAGCTAAGGCATTAAGCGATGAAGAGATGGAGCATGCTAAAAAATATTTTGAAGCAAATTGCAGCATTGAAATAGATGTTCCGAGTGTGTCCGATAAAGTAAAAGGAAACACAAAAAAAATTACTGAAGAAGATATAGTAAATTTTTTAATGAGGCAACCTGATACTGCTCATATGATAGCGATTAGTTGTAATGAAGATGAGAAAAGGGTAAATGAATTATTAAAAAAGTTAGTTGAAAGCGGAAAGGTGAGAGAAGAGATAGTTAATGGCGTACTTTCTTATGCTGTAAATATTTGATTATTTTATTATATAGCTAAAAATATAGTGTCCGATTGCTCAAGGAATGAAAAAAGAAAATATGGATATTAATTTAATTAGTAAATTAACGGTACTAACAATAGAAGAAATAGAAAAACTATAAATAAAATTCAATTAAACTATATAAAAACTTCTTGACAAAATTATTAAAATATGATATGTTAACTGTATGATGCAATATAGGAATTTATTAACAACTACTAGACAGTCTACAGTCTACAGTCTACAGTCTACAGTCTACAGTCTACAGTCTACAGTCTACAGTCTTTAAAAAATTTATATTTTATGTTTAATGCAGGCTCTTTCGGAATTGTAAAAGAAAAGGGGCTGTCCTAGATAACTAAAAAAGCTCCTTTCTTGCTAAATTATATATAATTTCCAACTGTTTTTCAACTT
>NZ_CAKVGN010000118.1 GCF_934747485.1 uncultured Brachyspira sp.
GATTTATCTGTAATACCGAATTTGTTTTTTGCAGGTATAAGTTTATATATTAACTCATTATCCCCGTCTAAAGACCTATAAGCTGTTGCAACCGCATTAATATTATTATATTCTCTAGTTTTATCTGTACTTTCACTTATTAAGGCTATTTCTGTATCTAATACTATTTGATCTTTCTTTCTCTTCGTTTGAGAAGATAGTTCTCTATTTGTATCTAAAGCTGTTGCTAAAGCTTCGGCTAACCCTACATATTCATTGCCTTTTTTCTTAATCTTAGAACTTAATAAATCATCTATTGTACTAACCACTATATCTATAATCTCAACAAATACATGTAGCGTCATTTTAGCAATATAATTAAAACTCAACCTGTCTTTTTCAACTGGTTTACCTTCTTTGTATTCAGTAATAGCTTTATCATATCTTTCTTTCCAACCAAATTGGGAAGTTGGATGGAAATTATATCCTATTAACACTCTGTCGTTTTCTTGCATTATATCTACTACGTTTAATATTGAATTTAAAGGTTCATTTGAAGATTTGTTTACATCTAAAGAAAATGCATCGTCTTTTTTGTAAAACATTTGATATCTTGTAGCTTTAGTCGAAAACTCTTTTATTGGCTCTACTTCTTCAACTGTACATTTGCTCCATATTTCAGCTAACTTTTCTAATATAATCGTTTTGAATACATCAGGCACTATAAAATAAAAATTAGCATTTTTGTTTTCAATGTCTATTATATAACTAACCTTAAACTGAGTTTCTAACCACAGTTTTTTTTGCTCTATCCTTATAAGTTTATTAATGGATTTATATGACAAAGCTATTGATTTAGCTATATTGCTAGAATTATAATTCCTAATTGATTTATGAGGTGTTATTTTAAGGTAAACATATTTTGGTTTTACTAATTTAAAAAATTTATCTAATGGCATTGAAGTATCTTTTTTCTTTATTAACGATAACACTATATTTCCCTCCTTAATGAGCCACCTTTGAATCAAGGTAGCCCTTATTACTTATGAAAAAATATCAATTATTAAATCAAAAATCCAAGGTAAAGCAAATAATGTTCCAAAAGCTACACTATATTTCATAATTACCTGTCCTACATTTTTTAATGTACCATGCATTAATTCAGATAATATTTCTTTGGTTGCCATAATGATACAAACCCAATATCCTACCTTTTGAATTATTGTCAAAAATGTCCTTCCAGCTTCATCTATTTTGGTAGGATCAAATGTTCCACCATAAGCTATTTCATGAGGAGTAAAAACAAATAACGAACAAGCTATCATAAAAACAAAGAATGTTTTAGCTTTATTGTTGTTTAATATCTTACCTGCAATTCTATCTAATGTTCGTAACTCCTCTCTATTTCTATATCTTCTTTTCTTAAATAAAGGTTCACCATTGATGATTATTGAAATTTCCATAATTTATTCTCCTTTACGTGTATATTTATTTTTAAAATTGACAATACTATAAATATAATTCTCCACAACAATTTAATTTTAAAGCGAGGTGTTAATTATGAGTTTTGTATGGGGATATATATTTGCTTATGCAGTAGCTGAATTTTCAGTTAAAGTCGCTCCATTATTAATAAAATAATATTTATTTTTAAAAATAGGTAAAAATATGCATATTTTAGAGATTTCTAGCATATACTCTAACGTATTCACGTGTAAACGGGTAGCGCTTAGAGTAATATAGCCTAAGTCTATGTTTAGGTAGATTTAGGTTTTTTGTTTATATTTTTCAAACATTGAATAACAATTTCAATCATAAAGCTAAAGTTAGAGAATATACTAATATTTGAAATAATAAGAATGTCAGTATAGGATTTTTTATTAATTGCCCTGGTGTAGCTCCAAATATTTTATCATTTCCACACATATAACTTATAACTCCGACACTAGAAATTAATAAACATAATATTAAAAGCAGTGGCTGTAACCATTGTAAGAATATAAGTAAAGCATTTAAAGGATTGTGGATACACCAAACAAAATTCTTTATAAAGTTGTTAATGTTCTTAAAAAATTCTATCATTGTATACCAATCACTATCAGTTACTTTTTCTTTCATATTATCTATTACATTTAAATTTAAATTCTCTATATTTGACACTTCACTCATACCTATTAATGCAAGACCTAATGTTGAGCTATATAGTTTAGTATTTTTAAAACTCTTTTTTTTATAATCAATAAGTTTTTTTCCGTTTCTGTGAACTGATATTTCTAACATTACTTTTCCTCTTTTTCTTGTATTATTGATAATGGTAATCTTCCTTTTAATATTTCTTTTACTATTAAACCTGGCTTATCAAATTCTTTTAATTTTAAATATAATTGAATATCTTCCTCTTTTATTTGTGAAAACTCCATAGTTATCATTAATCTTTTTGGCATAATAAACATCTCCATTCTATTTTTTTGGTGAAACACTCAAACATTTTCTTGAATTTGTCTGATGTTGTTATATTTAATTATATGTTTGATTACAGATTATAGAACCTATTATTTAAAAAAATAATTTTTTTTGAAATATATTTTATAAGACTTAAATTTTAAGCAAATAACATTATTCTATATACAATTAGTTTAAAAGTATAAAAAATATCTTTGTTTTGCACAGATATAGTTCCGATAATTAACTATCGAATGTTATTTTAATATTTATATAATTAATCGTCTTAAATCATTGATATAACTGGGTTTAAAGCATTTTTGAGTGTCATTATTTTAAATATAAAACTTATATTTTTCTTGAAATTTATTTAATATCGTCTAAACCGTTGATATAACTGGATTTTGACGTTATTTATGTTTATTTATTGATAAAATATGAGTATTTTTAATGCTTATAAAAGTAACAAAAACAACGTTATTATGTGGATTTTATCGAGAGCGTTTTCGATAAAGAAATAGCCATTTTTATTGAAATTATTAAATATTGTATAAAAAAATTTGGTTTAAGTTTGTCGTGTAGGAAAATTTATTTGGTGTGAGTGAAACAGCTGTGGGCGGATTCTGGATAAAAAAGACTGGCAAAAGTATAAACCAACCCCCCTAAATATAAAAATATATAACAAAAAAACGTTGTCTTGAGGTAATATAATATTAGTTATATTACCTCAAGACAATTATATAATAATGTAAACGTATTCTATTTATATGTATAAAGATATAAAACATATTATGTAATATTACTATTTATATAGTATTATATAATGATTAGCATAGAACCTATAATATAACATATCCTACCTG
>NZ_CAKVGN010000119.1 GCF_934747485.1 uncultured Brachyspira sp.
GATAATAAAGATATAAGAACTAGATATTGGGATGTTCATAAATCTGGTTATAATAAAGAGATTATGTATTTTTATTTAAGTAGGAATGGATTTGTTGATGTAGATATAGAGACTGTGGATAAGTGGCATTTAGTGGCTATGGGTTATAAATATTGAGGCAAATTTGATTTTTTTATCAAAATAATGTATTACATAAATTAAATTATAATAACAAATTGGAGGTTGATTATGAGTAATCAGCAATTAATTAGTCAAAAAGAAATTAGTATTAAAGAATGTAAAGAAAATATAAGGAAAAAAGAACTTCAAATAAAGGTTATTAAAGCCACGAGACTAAAGAGTGGACTTTTACCTGCACATCAACAATTTATAGCTAATCATGAAAAAGATATAGCCAGTTATAAATTAAAAATTTCAAATTTGGAAAAAGAAATTGAACGTTTAAAAAGTTTAGATAATGAATGGTAAGTTGTTTTATAAAACAATATTTACCAAAACAAATAAAATATGATATTAATTTTAAGGATATTTCTTTTTGCGGGGATATAGAAAATATAAATTGGTAAAATGTTATAAAATTTGACTTTTTTTAAAAATAGTATATAATTCATATTAGTTTAGTTCAAATATTAGAGAATTTCATGACAAGAGAAGAAAAATATTTTAATGATGGATTATATGCGTATAATAATAAAGATTATGAAAAAGCAATAAATTGTTTCAATGAAATTATAGATAAATTTTCAAATTCAATTGGAAATGCAAAATTAAGTGAAATATATTATATGCGTGGAATTTGTTATGCTCAAGAATATTCTATTGATGAAGCTTTAGAAGATTTTAATGAAGCTGAAAAATTAGGATTTGATAAATCTAAAATATATTGTGGTAGAGGCATTGCTTATGCACATGATGGAAAAAATGAAAAAGCAGTAAGTAATTTTACTAAAGCTATAGAATTAAATGGTAGTTATGAAGAGGCGTATTGTCGTAGAGGTATAGCTTATACTTTCATGGCAAAATCTTACGAGGCAATAGCTGATTTTAATAAATCTATAGAATTAAAAAGCAACTATGAAAAATTATATTATTATAGAGGTATAGCTTTTTGTCAAAAAAAGAAATATAATAAAGCGCTTAAAGACTTTGATATTATTATAAAATCAGATAGCGACTTTAAGCTTATTCGCATAAATAGAACATTTGCATATTATCATTGTCATAAAGGTCATAAAGGAAAAGATGATAATAAAACTACCAATATAAATTCATTAAATAATATAAATATAATGTATTTTATAATTAGAACTTTTTTAGAAGAAAAAATAACAATTAAAGATATTATAGATTTTCTTTTCTTTTATAAAGAACAAATAGTAGAAAAAGAAGATTACTTTAAATCTATAATTGGTAATTATTTTACAGCAAAAGATGAAAAAACAGAAAACGAATTTTATAAGTTATGGATTTATCAATATATTTTACTTGATTTACTTTCTATAAAGAACTATCAAAGTATTGAAGAGTTCTCGCATTATACCTCAAAAGATATATTTCAAAAATTACTAAATTATTATGAAGAAAAAAACGCATCATGTAATCCTCAAGAAAATCATAAGGCATTTTTAAGACTTACAAGTATATCTAAAGCAAACGACCCTAAAGAAGGCGAGATATTAAAAAATTTATTATCTATAAATACAGAAAAAAATATAGATATAAAAGAACAAAATAAAGATTATTTAGTTTTTCAAACTTCTTTTATTAGATATACAAATTCTCTTACAATGTTTAGATTATATGGTAAAGAAGAAGAAAAAGAAGGAACGGGAATATGTTTGGTATTTAATCGTTCATTTTTCGACCAATATTCATTAAAAAGCCCCGCCCAAGTTATTAATAATAAAAAAAATAATTCTAAAAAAGAAAAAAGTAAACTCCAACTTTATTTTATGTTATATTATGATAATAAAAATAATGAACTTATTTATAACCCTACAGATAGTATATATAAAAATGAGGTTATAAATCTTAAAAATTTATTTGATGAAGATATTGAATATGATAAAAATAATATAAATATTACAAATAATATAAAATTTATGTTAAAAAATATATTTATTATAATTAGAGATTTGAAAAATGAAGAATTAGAATTAGCTTATAAACTTTTGATAAATATCAGATATTTAATTAAACATTCTTCATTTTTTGAGGAGCAAGAACTTCGACTTATTCAATTAACTAAAAATGATAGTAACGATGTTTCATTTGACAAAAATATAAATAGACTTTATTCAGACTATAAAGTTTCAATTTTTGAAGAAAATTATTTGAAAAAGATTATAATAGGTCCTAAAGTAGAAAATGCTTCTTCAGTGAAAGAAGTTTATCAATATTTAATAACGAAAAATAAAATCAATAAGAATATAGATATAGAAATATCCGATTTACCATTGAATTGAAAATATTAATTTATATATATTCTTAATCATTGTATATATTGGGCTACTCTAATGAAAAGAAAATCCATAACTATGGAATATTTACATTCTAATAAATTGAATATTTTAAATATCCGACACAAAAATATTCGGGTAATATAATTAAAGATATAAACAATTCTAAAATATACGAATTTGCATTAGACGAGGTATATATTTAATACTTAATTATTATTTAACTTAAAAATATTATAATGATTTTCAATTTTATTAATACTTTAATAATTACATTGAAGATAAAAATAATAAATTAGAAAAAATGATAAATAATATTATTTCAATTTTTAATGATGTTATAAATAGTATTACTTAGTTTATTACCGTTAGAAAGTTGATAAATAGATTTAAAACCCAACAAAAGTAATGTTTGAATATGCTTATCGAAAAACGGCATAAAATGTATATTTATTATCGGAATAATTATAAAATATATTAATATCTTAAATACCATCGGGCTTACAAACCTTACAAGTTTCATACCCATTTTTTATTGCTTCGTTCAAATCTATAGCTTCCTTTTCTCCTCGCAAAGTTCTACAATTTTCAAGATGATATTTTTTACCCGTTTTTGCGATATAAACTATTTTTTCAGTTTCGTTAATTTTATTTTCACTTACAGTTTCATTGGTATTTTTAATTTCTGAATTTTCATTTGCTTTATTTTCTTTGCTTTCGTTAGTCGCTTTAATTTCGTTAGTTTTAGTTTCATTTATTTTAGTTTCAGTTTTGACTTCGTTCTTTTTATTTTCTTTAGGGACAATTTTA
>NZ_CAKVGN010000120.1 GCF_934747485.1 uncultured Brachyspira sp.
ATTATGATACACCTATGCTATACTTTAAGAAATTAAGGAATTCCTAACTGCAATATGTCTGGCTCCTGTGCAATATATACCTTTTTTGTTTTTTAAATATATATTAAAATTTTTTCCCACCGTGAAAAGTTTTTTTATAATTTAGTATATGCTTTAGCAAAGAACTCTATTTTTTACAAAGCACGCACACCGGTGGATAAATAGTACAAAATAAATAAAATATGTAATTTTTTAATAACTCTATATATTATTTATAAGTTTTGTCTATTACTTTTTTATAAGGCATTAATATATATTGGTTCATCTTGCCTCGCATCTTTTTTTGTACGTTTGGAATAGACATTAAATATCCTGCTAATTTCATCTGAAGCATTCTTACTCTTTGTTTTTGAGGGAAATCATAAATATTATGCTTTTTATAATATTTATGGTCAGCCTTCATTATTCCTTGCATAATATATATTAAATCTCTAAATATTTTCATTCCTCCTACGCCGTAAAAGTTTTTTGGGCGGGAACATTTATTTATTATAGCATAATTCATAGTGTTGGAAAGTTTTTTTAATTCTTCTAAAGTGTTGTTTCTATTGTCGTTTGCAACATAAGTTAAGAAATTTCCGCCAACTTCGCATCGAGCTTCAATTAGTGTTTGTAAATTATATTCTCTGTCATAATCACCAGCTACAATATATCCAACAGGCATACCTTCTGTAACCATTCTATGACCATTGCAAAATTGCCTATCTTCATAAATCTTAAAACTTGAATGCGTATAATGATTTTCTATGGTGAAAGCATAAATAATAGCATTAGCCTTTTGTATCTCTTTTCTTAAAAACTCATCAAAACCGTCTTTATAAACGCATTTACCCGTAATAGCACAGCCAAAACAACCCATACATCCGCCATGAAATTTATACTCTCTAATATTTATTTCCCTCGTGCTGTAATCAAACATAGCCTTAAAATCTTCTATCATGTTTCTTAAATTAGCATCATCTTTAGCACAGTTTGTAACTATAACAACATCTTTATTTTCATCTTTAACCGAAGGGCTTTCAATTTGCCTTTTATAAATATTATTAGTTTTTTCTTTATTGTTATGATTATTAGAGTTTATGTTTATATTGTTTTGAGCAGAAAATATTAAATAATTAAAAAATGCCACTGCTTCTTCCTGACCTTTTTTAGTAAGCAAATCGTCCATATCGGCAGAAAAGCCTCTTATATATTTAAGATTCAAATCCAAACAATTTCCTTCTACAAACTTATGAGCCGTTGTATCATAAAAATGCTTTGATGTTGATACTTGTGTAGCATATTTCTGAGACAAATCAATACTGCTTTCTTTTAATAATTCTATAAATCTATGAAGTTGATATGGTACTAAAAAAGTATATACAGGGTAGGCAAATATTATTATATCTGCTTTATTGATTTCTTTTTCTGCTTCATTAAAGTTTTTTTCGTAGTATCTTAATTTTTGAGCAGCATTTAAATAAGAGAATTTATGATTTTCAAAAGATTTTTCTAAAAAAAGTAATGTTTGTAAAGTGATACTGTTGTTTCCCTTAGGGCTTCCATTTATAACTAAAATATTCATTTATAATACTCCCTATTTTTTTGTTAGAGAGTATTATATTTTATTAAATGAAAATTACAATATTAGTATCTCCATATACCCCAAATGTCTAACCCAGCACCAAAAGCATTATTAATTTCAAAATCTCTGTCTTTACGCATTAAACCCTGACCATCAGCATAAGCAGTAAGACCGAATGTGAGATTTTCTATTAGGGTAACTTGAAGCTCACCCTCTATTCCGTAATAGAGTTTGTATAAACCTGTAGTTTTATAAATATTTCCTTCAAACATGAGTCTTGGCATTATATAATAATATAAAGCTCCGAGTTTGGATTCGAATTTTGCAGGAAGCATTATATAAAAACGCATACTGTCTGTAGCACGCTCTCCGTCATCGTTGTATAAATAATTAAATAGCATATCTTCAGCATAAGCAGCATCAATAGTAGCCCATCTGCTCTTTATACCATAATAGAAGGCAAGTTTTATAGGCAAGCTTATTTGTACCGGAGCACTGTCAAATCTTGAAAGCATAACAGTGCCGTATAAGCTTCCGCCTATCACCATAGGAGCAACAGAAGTATCTGTAATGTTGTTTGTTATAGAAGATAATTGTATGCCGTAGTGTAATGATATAGTAAACTCATCTAATAAGCCTCCTCTAAATAAAAATGAAAATTTAGGAGTAGTGCTTATAGCTAATTTTGCCCCATAACGGCTTCCATCAGCAACTCCAAAAGATATAGGGACTGATAGTCTGTATTTATCTGTTGCCAAGCCAAAAGATGCAGAGTGTGTGGATATTATAGGGGCATTTTTTTCATTTAAATTATTGTACAAATTAAATTGATAGCCTATGCCAAATATGCCATAGCTTAAACCAATAAAACCTTTAGGAGCTATTGCAAAATTCTGCTCTCCTTGAGAGTTTGTTATTGTATTATCAAACATGTATCTTAAATCTAATATAGAAACACCAAGTTTAAAAGGTGTATTATGATTCATAAGCGGTGAAAAATTATAAATTGTGCTTATTCTATCACTACCTGCTCTTGTAGAGTTTACTCCGTCTATAAGATTATGCATATTATCTTTATCTAATATATCATCAATTGCAAATACATTAATACTTAAAATAAATAGTAGTGCTGTAATAATTTTTTTCATCTTTAATATCCGCTCTCTCATTTTAAATTATATAGTAGTTTATAATATAAGATTTTTTTTTTCAAGCCTATGGCAATTTTATTTTTAGTTTTGTAAAAAAATATTGAATAAGCTATAGTTTTAATATTTTGTTAGTTATGAAATTATTTAAATAGTTATGTTATAATTAAATATAAAATATTTTCTAATAAAATTAAATTGTAATAAATATTTTTTTTGCACAGGAGCCAGACATATTGCAGTTAGGAATTCCTTAATTTCTTAAAGTATAGCATAGGTGTATCATAAT
>NZ_CAKVGN010000121.1 GCF_934747485.1 uncultured Brachyspira sp.
GCTTTAGTGATGCTACCTTCTCTTGCCGAAATTAGAAAATATTTCAAAGCTTTTATGTCCATTATAGTACCTCATAGGTTTATAGATGTATTTTTAAGTTTTTGTTTGTGGTGGCTAGCCCTACGAGCTGCAGCACCTTTACGCACGGTATAGCCTTTTATTAATAAATATCTTTTATGCGTGCGGGTTGTTACTTTTTAGTACACAATAATCCTAAACCCTAACCTCCCCAGTTAATAGTTTTTGCATAACTCCTTTTTTTTGAAGCCTGCGAAGATGTAAAATCTGTTTAAGGCTGTCGATGTCTTGGTCTATCAGCGAGAGCAGTTCAGCAATTTTGTTTTGCTCCTCGAGGCTTGGAATTAATAGATTAAAATTTAAAAAATCACTTTCTGATAATTCCTTTTGACCTGTACCATTAGCTAAATGATAATATTTTTGCATATATGATTTTCTTGATAATAAAAAATATATAAACTTATTATTGCAATCTTCATTAACTGTAAAGCTCATTATTGCATTTGAACATATTGTATTATCAAATTCTTCATCTACAATTGCAATACTTCCATTAAAATAATTTTGCTTACCTATAATTATTTCATCTTTTTTTCTAATATAAAAAGGTCTTTTATCAGCCATTTTTCTTTCTATATTAGAAAATTCTATTCCTTTGTTATGCAATTTAATTGTTATTTTTTTATATTTAGAAGTATCAGGCACTCTATCTTTTGAACCAGCTATTAAAATATCTTTTAATTTCACAGTTTCCCACTCGTCCGTAAAGCCTTCAAAACGCACCTTACCGCTTAGCACCCTTTGCATCACGCCTTTCTTATAAATCTCTTTTTTCGCTATTAGCTTGTTGAGGTTTTCTATTAAGTCATCGAAAGTAGAGAGTATGTCGGCTATTCGTTTTTGCTCGTCGAGGGGTGGTACTAAAATATTTAAATTTTGATATTCGGAAATATAATATCTTTTGTGTACTTTACAATTAAAAGATATTATATTTAATACTTCATAAATAAACTTTAAGTTATAACCTTTCTTAGATTTTAAAATCTTAATAGCAGAAGATTTTACTTTAAAAGGAAAATTAACATATTTAGTTTCAGTAGTAAAATCATCAAAAATTATTACAGGAATATTATTATATATATTATCCTTTTCATCTGTATAGCCTAATATAAAACTTTTATTAGCTGTAAGAACCGCAACTCCTTTATCTTTATAGATATTATTTTTTACTATATATAAATCAGGTCTTTCATAATCAAGAACATCTTTAATTTGTAGTTCTTTCCAGCCGCTCGGCAATTCTTTTTTCATAATTTTCTCCAACTATTAAAAACATTCTATTATGAAATTGCACTTTTTGCAACTTTGACGAAGTCCGCAGAGCGTAGCTGCGGGAAAAAGAACAATAAAAAATTACAAAATATATTTATCTTACTTTTATACTAACATATTATCTATTTTTATCAATGCCTTTTAGTTATAATTGATTATAAGACATAAATATTTAATATAGTTGCGTTAAATATTTATCAGTATAACTTTTAATGAATGCATAATTGAATATAAAAATTAATAAACTTTAAAAATATATTAAAAAAATAAATTGGCATACCTTTTTTAAGATATACCAATTTTTTAATTATATTGAAATTGTTTATAATTTTATAAAATTTAAATAATCAAACATTTAACCCCATATTGTATGCATCTTGCATAAATTTTTTATCATTAATTTCGCCTTTATTCCAAACACTATGTGCTAATATAAATCCTTTCTCTCTCGCATCTTCTAAACAATCCAAAAATCCTCTAAAGCCGTCAATAGTTCTAAGCATTTCTTTTTCATCTTCAGTAGCAGCAGCTGCAATAAAATAAAAATCTTTGTTCTTAATCTCTAAATACTTAGTAACGCATCTGTCTATAAATGTTTTCATTTGGGAATTCATTGTGTAAAAGTAAACAGGTGTAGCCATTACTATTACATCAGCTTCAATCATTTTGTCTAATATTTCACTCATATCATCTTTTTGTACGCAAGGCTTATTATTTTTATAGCAAGTTCCGCAGTCTTCACAGTAATTAATTTTTTTGTCTTTTAAGAATATCTTTTCTACATTATGTCCTCTTTCTTTAGCACCTTTTAAAAACTCATCGCATAATGTATCAGAGTTGCCTCCTCTTCTTGGGCTAGATGATATTATTAATACTTTTTTACTCATTTTATAACCTCTTATTTATTTTTATTAATTATATTATAGCATTAGAGTATGCTCCAATGTCAAACGATTTATCAAGTTTTTTGTATTTTTTATTAAAAAAACAATTATATTTTGATTAAATATTAAAAAATAATTGTAATGCTTTTTAGTTATAATTAATTATAATACATAAGTATTTGATATATTTCAATAATAACTTAAAATTAACTCATAAAACAATAAAGGGAGGAGATCATAACTATATCATAAATAATAAAATCAATAGGTTCATCAAAAGACACTTTGAGAGATTATAAAAAATAGGAATAATATCTGAAATATGCAAAATAAAAGCGGTATTATAAATTAAAATGATTATAATTTGCAATGCATGAAATTCTCAAAGTCAATGCACTATATTGGAATATATACTGAAAATTTTTAACTTTGTCAATTTTTTTATTCAACTTTTTCCCGCCTTCGCTTTGCGGACTTCGTCAAAGTTTTCGCCCTTCGGGCACGCTTCGCGAAAGTGCAAATATTTAAGTTTTATATCTATGAAATATATATAAAAAATAATACCATATGTTTTGGCTATACTTAATAAAAATGCAGTCCTTTTGCTTCTTTGGGTCACCAAAAGAAGTGGTGGTGTGGGGGCTAGTCCCCACAAATAATAAAAAAATTCAAAATATATTTTTTAAATAAACTAATATCTTTATAATCTATTTCTTAGCTTGCCCAAAAACACTTTTGATGCCTCTGAAAATATCTGGTTTTTCTTCCATATCACCCTCGATTCTATTTCCAATTTCGGCT
>NZ_CAKVGN010000122.1 GCF_934747485.1 uncultured Brachyspira sp.
AAATTATGATACACCTATGCTATACTTTAAGAAATTAAGGAATTCCTAACTGCAATATGTCTGGCTCCTGTGCAAGAGCAGCTAAATATTTTTTTATATCTATCATTATTACACCTCATAATATTTTTTTGTACTGAGCTTTTATGTTGGCTCTAGTATCTTGTAAACTATTTAATATACTAATTTGACTTTCACTTAATAACCCTTGCTCTGCTAAACTATTAAGTACATCGTCTAAAAGCTCGGCTCTCTTTCCGTCAAGATTTTGAGAATATCGATTTTGTCTTTGATTAACTATATAATTATTATACTCTTCTTTAGTGATTAAACTCTCATTATATTTTTCATCAATACTTTTTTCTGTAATATACTTTTTACCATTCTCTTCTACTATTTTTTTATTTTTGTCTAACTCTTCAAGCCCCCTTTCAACCATAACAATATAATCATCTTCATAATTTTTATTTAATTCCCTTATAATTCCATTATCTATTATTTCATTGTCTTTAAGTATAATAATTTTTTCTTTTACTTGCTCTTCTAAACTTTTTACTGATCCGTCTTTATTATAAACCCTTATATCTGTTTGACTAACATCTTCACTATTATGTTCTTTTATAACTTCATTAGGTTTTAATTTAAAATCATTAACGCTTTGCCCTTCAACAAAATAACATTCATAAGTATTTTTATCATATATAGCAAATATCATCTTCAAACTCCTATTATATCACTTACTTTTTTACCATTTATTGTAAGCAGTTTATATATTCTAATTAATCTATTTTTAACCCTAAACTCATTTGCTGTAATCCACTGTCGTGATAAATCTATACCTAAATTGTTTCCCCAATCACCAGTATATTCTAAATAGCGTCCTCTTCTACTTTGATTATAGTTATATAAAATACCGCCGCTAATAAAAGCAGAATGACCTACTGCTATCCCCCAATCACTATTTATAAAATAACCTGTAGCGTTCCTACCGGCGTCCCCTTGAATACCATTACTTCTGCTAACATTTGATAAATCACCCTCCGTTCTAAAATATACACTTTCAGTATTAAACATTATCTGCCAAGTAGTAGCAACTCTATACATTTTTTTAAACCAATTACTAGGCTCTTCATTAGGATTAAAATTGCCGTTTATATCTGGGTATTGTACATAATATGGAGAAATCATATATCTTGAAGCTAAACTCTCTCCAAGTTCCTGAATATTCTCCACTGGTTTTAAGACTTTATCCAAAATATAATTTTTATCTGGTGTAAGATTTAAAGTAAATACATCATCATAATTTATTTGGCTTCCGTCTTGATATGCTATAACTAAATCTACAGCATTTGTATTTGAAACATTTTGAGTAAAATAATATTTTACTGCTTTTCCTGTACTTGATATTATTTCATTTGTATTTATATAAGATGATAATAAATTAAAATAATTTGCTAATATATTTAAAAAACTATATGACGATTTACTAAAACTTCCTGTACCAGTGCCGGCACCATTTATAGCACCAACTAACTTAACAGTTCCATTATTATTTTGAAGATTTAAATAAGATAAAAAATTTTTATCACTGTAATTTCCTATTCCCAAAAAATTAGTATCAGTATTTTTTAACTGTCTATTTTTTATACTTAATGTAATGTTATACGGTTTATGCTCAAAATCACTAAAATCAGTTTTTGATATAGCTAAACAACCTTGTAAAAATTCAAATTGAAGATTATCACTTATCCCTTCTATAAATATATCTCTATTACTAATAGTCCATTCATCACTAGAAACAACTTTCCAAAATACATTTATTATATTTAATATTTCAATACTTTCTGTAGAAGTTTCTATACTTTTTATCATTAATAATATTGCTTTTGTTCCGTAAAGAGATTCAATATTAGTTAAACTAGCATTTAATGAATAACTTCCATCTTCTTGTTTTATAATAGATGCTGGATAATCATTTCTACCGTCATTAAGCAATAAGTTAATAGTTTCTGGTATAGTATACTTAAATTTGGGAAAATCATACTCATCTGTTTCACAAACTAAATTAGTTTTAGAATTATCATACAAAATATTGTTTGCTAAATTTGAACCTCCTGTTGAAATTTTATTATCTATATCTTTTTTCAATTTTTCTATAGCGAGCTGAAGATTATTTGTATTATTTCCAAAAGAAGTATTGCTATCATCATAAAATATATTAGAGGCTTTTGACAATATTTCTATTTTATTATCTCTTATTAAATTATTCCATATAGGATTTTCTACATAGTCCAAAACTAAATAAAAAACACCATTATTTACTATTATTTGATTTTTATAAATTTTGTTAATGCCGTCAAACCAATTTATTATTTCAATTAGAGGTTTAATGAAATCATAAATATCATTTTCTTCGCTATAAATAAAATTTTCGCTTACTATAAAAAAATTATTTTCATACTCTAAAATGTCGTATGCATTATAACTTCTTCCAATTTCTAAACTCTTGAAAGGTGTAAGAATAGAGCAATTAGATTTTAAATAATAATCAGAATCATCACTTAAAAAATCTTTATTTACTCTATACAAATAGCCATTATGTTTTATAATATCATTTGTTTTATAATTAGTTTTATCATAATAGTTTTTTATAGGATAATCTGTATCAAGAGTATTAATCTTTTTTGCTATATAATCAAACATCCAAGAGCTTAATGTTGTATTATAAGCTGTAATGGAATATTCAAATTGCTTATTTAAATGATTTATTGATAAAAAAAGGGGCTGTCCTAGATAACTTAAATTTGTTAAAATTTAAGTATGAAACGCAGTAAATTAAGTAAAGATAAACAATTA
>NZ_CAKVGN010000123.1 GCF_934747485.1 uncultured Brachyspira sp.
TAAATTATGATACACCTATGCTATACTTTAAGAAATTAAGGAATTCCTAACTGCAATATGTCTGGCTCCTGTGCATCTCTATATTTAAAAAAACTCTATGTTATGATATATTATTTATAACTTAAAATATAATGATAACTTAAGGAATAATGCTATGATTAATAGTTTGTCTATAAAAAAAATCAAAATAGAAAGTTTAATTCTTATATCTTTAATAGCAGTAAGTATAATATCTCCTATTGCTGTACACTTTGTAGGACTTAAAGGAACAGAGTTTCTTCCTATATTTTTTGCTTTATCTATAGGCTCTTTTATTTTAAGCCCAATTTACTTAATAGCTCTTTCAATATTATCCCCTATTCTAAACCATCTAATATTCCAGATGCCAAACATTCCTATTTTATATTTTTTAATGTTTGAAGGAATTGTTTATTCTTTGTTAATATCAGTTATTAAGCATTTTTTAAAAAACAGTAATTATGTTATTGTTTTATCTATTTTATCTTTTATAGCCGCAAGATTTTCATCTATTTTATTATTAAATATATTTGATTATGATATGTGGTTTAATTCTCTAATTAATAGCTATAAAGGAATAATTCTAAACTCTATCTATATAGCTTTAACATACATAATAATAAACAAAAAAAGGCTGTAAACATTTTTAAACCATACAAAACTTTTTATTTAGATAACAATGTAAGAATATCTGCTCTCGGCGATTTAGATTTTGAGCTTGGAGATGAACTTAGAGCTTTTAAAAAAGGAAATATAAATAATACCCCTATAATATTTGAAAGTTTTTTTAATTGCTATAAATATTTAAATATAAATTTTGATTTGCTTTTATATGTGCCTTCAAATAAAAATAATAATGTTATGAGTTTCTTTGCTGATACTATATCAAAAACATTAAATATAAAAAAATCTGATGATATTATATTAAATAAAAATATAAAAGAGCAAAAAACTTTAGAAACATTAAAAGAAAGAGAAGACAATATAAAAAACGCCTTCACAATCAAGAATATAGAAAACCTTAAAAACAAAAAACTTCTCATTATAGATGATGTTTATGCATCAGGAGCTACATTAAAAGAGCTTATAAAATTATTAAAAGAATATAATTTAAATAGCAGTATAGAAATAATAGTATTTTGTTATAGGAACTATTATTTATAATTCAATTCATGAGCATAAGCCATTTTAAACATAGAAGCTTCATCAAACTGCTTAGCAATAAACTGTATACCTATAGGCATATTGTTTTTATCTACTCCGCAAGGCACGCTCATAGCAGGAAGACCTACCAAGTTAATATTAGAAGCATAACTATCTGCCAAGAAACCTAAAGCACTGTCTGTTTGGTCTCTTGTACCTAAAAGACCAGCAGTGATAGGAGAAGTTGGAGATATTATAATATCAACATTTTTGAATGCATTGTCGAAGTCCATTTGCATTAGTTTTCTCACTTTTAAAGCATGCTGATAATGGCTATAGAAGAATTTTTTACCAGTCATTAAAGTACCAAATAATATTCTTGCTCTTGTCTCAAAAGCAAGCCCAGCACTTCTTGAAGCATAATAATATTCATCTAAATTAAAATCGCCTTTAGGGTGATAACCATATCTTATACCGTCGTATCTGCCCATATTAGAAGCAACCTCAACCGCCATAACAGCAGTATAAACCCTTGAACCATATTTAGCATTAGGCAAAGATATATCCACTATCTCAGCACCCTGAGCTTTAAGATTATCTATAGCCTTCATTACATTTTCTCTCACTTCATTATTTATCAAATCAGTTTCATAATATTCTTTAGCAAGTCCAATTCTCATACCCTTAACATTTCCGTCTAAAAGAGCATTATAATCAGGCACAGGTATGTTTAAAGTAGTAGATTCTTTAGGGTCAAAACCAGCAATAATTTTAGTCATCAAAGCGGCATCTTTAACATCTTTAGCAAGAGGACCAACTTGGTCTAAACTGCTCGCCATAGCCACACATCCAAGTCTTGGCACTCTTCCATAAGTAGGCTTAACACCAACTATACCGCAGAAAGAAGCAGGCTGCCTAATAGAACCGCCAGTATCGCTTCCTAAAGCTCCAAAAGCAAAATTAGCAGCAACCGCAGCAGCAGAACCGCCTGAAGAACCGCCAGGAACATGTTTTCTATTAACAGGGTTTCTTGTAATTCCATAATTAGAAGTTTCTGTTGTACCGCCCATAGCAAACTCGTCCATATTAGTTCTTCCAATTATGATAGCACCGTTGTCTATTAATCTCTGAACTGTAGGGGCAGTATATGGAGCTTTGTAGCCTTCAAGCATCTTTGAAGAAGCTGTCATTAAATGATCTTTATAACATAAATTATCTTTAATAGCTAAAGGAACTCCAAGAAGAGGCAAATCTTCACCTTTATTTATTCTATCCTGTGCTTTTTTAGCTTGCTCTATAGCTTCGTCTTTAAAAATTTCTAAATAAGCATATATTTTATCTTCTCTTTTATCATCTTCTTCTATTTTCTTTATTATAGATTCTGTTAGGCTAACAGCATCTATTTCTTTATTTTTTAATTTTTCTCTAATTTGAATTATGCTTAATTCATTTAACTCCATTTTAGGAAACCTCTTAAATAAATAATAAATTTTATCTTTTATTATATCATAATATTATTTTTTTTGCAAAAACTATGTAATAAAATATTTGTTTAGGAGCCATACATATTGCACGTTTTTTAGTTTAAAAAAAGCAGGTATTCCTTATAATTTAATT
>NZ_CAKVGN010000124.1 GCF_934747485.1 uncultured Brachyspira sp.
CGTGATGGTTATGACGAGGCATGGGATACTATTTTGTCAGAATTGTAAGAAAAGCTCGGAGAAATCCGAGTTTTTTTGAATTTTATCATTTATTGACATAAAGAAGTCTCTATGATAGTATAAAAAAGGCGTATGATTAGATTTTTGACTTGTGATTCGCAAGTAATAATGAAAATGTGTTGAAGGTGTTTAGCTCCTCCAGTATATTTCCTATTAAGAAAAAATGAAAAAGTTCAGGTGACTTAAATGACATCAGCTGAAAAGTTGGTATCTGTATACTGTCGTCCGCGTAAGAGTTTTCATACGCTTTTTTTTTATATGGGGAGGTTTTATGAATAAATTAACTAATGTTAAGTCCAAGGATGATTTTGCAAGACTTTTGGGATTTTCAAATAGTAGATTTATGAATTATGTATTGTATGTTTTGCGTACAGAGGAACTATATGAGACTTTTACAATTCCTAAAAAAAGTGGAGGAGAGAGAACAATTAACGCTCCTAAAAAGGAATTAAAAATACTTCAAAAAAAGTTGGCAAATCTCTTGTGGGATTGTTACATTGAAGATTTAGAATCTGAGTCAAAAGTAAAGAATAAAAAAATACCTAATTTATCGCACGCTTATGAAAAGAATAAAAGTATAATAACCAATGCAAAGTTACATAGAAATAAAAAATATGTCTTAAATATTGATTTAGAAGATTTTTTTGACAGCTTTAATTTTGGAAGAGTAAGGGGTTTTTTTATTAAGGATAGAAATTTTTGTGTATCTTCAGACGTTGCGACTGTTATTGCACAAATTGCTTGTTATAAAGGAAAGTTACCGCAGGGGGCACCTTCTTCACCAATTATTACAAATTTAATTGCTAGAATCTTAGATTATCGAATTGTAAAAATTGCTAAGAAATATCGCTTTACATACAGTAGATATGCGGATGATATGACTTTTTCAACAAATCGAAAATTAGCTTCAAACAAGTTGAGGGCAACTAAAGAATTAGATAAATTCCTTGCAGAATTAGAAAAGGTAATTGTGGCATCTGGTTTTAAAATAAATAATAAAAAAACACGCTTAAGTAACAATATGCAACGGCAAGAGGTTACAGGTTTAGTTGTTAATAAAAAGATAAATGCAAAAAGGGAGTATATTAAAAATACACGTGCTATGGCTCATAAACTATACATGGATAAGGAGTTTGAAATTGATGGAAGAGAAGGCACGATTAATCAGCTGATAGGTAGATTTGCTTTTGTTCAACAGATTGATCAATTTAATAATTATTTATCATATAAAAAATCATTAATAAAGAATAATTTTGATGCTCAAAAATATTTGATAGGAAAAGATTCGGGGAAAAAATCAGAATCAAAATATTATTGGAAATATATTTTTAGTAATAGAGACCTTAGAAAAGATTTATATTATAATTCGAGACATGATACATATAATTTACCAGAAGGATTTTATACCCTAGGAAAGGAAGAGAAAAAAATGTATATGTCTCTATTTAATTCTAGGGAAAAAGAATATAAAAAGTTTTTATTTTATAGATACTTTTATGGAAATGACAAACCAATTATTGTTACTGAAGGAAAAACTGATTCTAGATATATTAAGGCTGCATTGAAAAAATTATATTATAAGTATCCTGAATTAATTGAAAAAAATGGTAGTGATTTTGTTTTCAAAATTGAATTTTTGAAACATACAAATACAATAGAATATCTTTTTAATGTTCCAGAAGGGGGATCCGGTTTTGAATACTGGTATAGATATTTTTCCGATAAAAAGAGATTTCAAATGAGCGAAGTTGAAAAGGTGATTTATCCTAATTATATTGAATACTTCAAAAAATTAACAAATAGAACACCAGATAATCCGACTATTTTTTTGTTTGATAATGAACATAAGGGGCCACTTAACAATTTTGCAAATTTCGCGAAAGATCTAGCCATTTCTACAAATAATTTTAATCAAATTCGATATAGTTCGTTTGATAGAATTATTAAAAAAGATTCACTTTATGTAATGGCGACCCCGTTAATTCCTAAAATAAATAATGGTGTATTTTCAGATATTGAGGACTTATTACTCGTGAGAAATTCAACACCTATTTTACGAGGAAAACAATTTTCGAAACATGGAGGATCGAATCATTATGGAAAAGATATTTTCTCTAAACATGTTTTGAAAAATTATTTACAGTATGACTTTACTGAATTTATCCCTCTATTGGATGGAGTAAAAAATAATATTAAAGACTATTATCAAAAATCTAACAATAGGAAGAAATAATCATTTCATCGTCTTTTCATCTGTTACACGTGATGGTTATGACGAGGCATGGGATACTATTTTGTCAGAATTGTAAGAAAAGCTCGGAGAAATCCGAGTTTTTTT
>NZ_CAKVGN010000125.1 GCF_934747485.1 uncultured Brachyspira sp.
TCAGCATCCTCAAGTTTACTATTTAATTCTTTCATGTATATATGATATTTAGCATGTCCTAATTCATGTCCTACGGTATTGCGAGATGCAGCTAAAGAAATATCTTTTATAGGAGTATAAAAATCTATTTCTGGATTACCCGTTTCTTTATTTATAGTTGTAAGAGCTCTTATATTAGGATTAAATTGTTTAAATTTTTTATCATAACCATAAGTATTTTTATCCCATAAAGGTATTTTATAGTCTTTATATAAATATTGGCTCTTTTACCCGCTGTTTCTTGTAATAAATTTCTAAACTTTAAACTCTGAGTATTCCTTGACACAGGCAATCCATATTGAAAAGAATCTTTTTCTAATTGTTTTTTATAATTCTTTTTACCAATTAAGTCTTCAATTTTCATTATTATATTTTAAAGCCTCTTCTTCAGTAGTAAATATATAAGGTATTCCTTTATTTTCTAATTTTTCAATCTTAACTCTCCAATCTTTCTCGCTACAACAAACAATTACACCGCCTTGTTTAACGAACCCTATAAGTTCCTCTTTGCGATTTATATATTCAATATCTTCCGCGTGTTCTCCTTCTATTTTCTTTTTATTAAAAAGTTTGTTAAATATATTCATTTGTTAATCCTTATATAATATAATAACATATAATTAATAAATTTAATAGGTATAATTCCGATGTTAATATAGATGCATATAGTAGTAATTATAATGTTATTCGTTATATTTTATTCTATTATAATTCCTATTATAGAATGGAGTAAAATGAATAATAAAAATCAGAAAGCAAAACACTCTATAGGAGTTTATATTATTATAATTATATCTATAATAATTTACTTTATTGGCTTTATATGGTATAATGAGGAAAGCAAAAGGATTTATAAAACTTCATTAAGCGGGATAACAAATATGTTTTATAACATAAACCTATTGGATACGAATAATATAATATCTAATCATAATTTTATTAATAATAGAATTCTATTTTTAGAGGAAAGAATAGCGCATTATCAAAATGATTCTAACCATTTTGCTTCCCTATGGTTAGCTTTACTATCGGTTTTATTTATAATAATTACAGGATTCAATTTATATAATTATAACAGTAATAATAAAAAAATAGAGAGAGATTTAGATTTATTAGATAAATTTAAAGAAAATGTAACAAAGTTTAAAGAAGAAATTGATGATATATCGGAAAGAGTAACATCGTTAAATATTGAATTGGGCGATAGGGAACTAAAAAAAGAGGCTAAAAATAGCGAAATAAAAACTAACTCTAATAAAATAAATCTAAATGAAAAGGATAATAAATATGTATAATAGGGATGCTAATTATTATAATAATATAGGCATATCGCAATTTCAAAAAAATAATTTTGAATCTGCTATATCTTCTTTTAGATTAGGACTATCTTTTGCTAAAAATCAAAATGATGGAAATTTTATTGATATTCTTAATTATAATTTAGCCGTTACTTATGAGAAATTAGGAGATGCATATAAAAATAAAGACGAATATTACTCAAGAGAATTATATAATCTTGCTTTTTCGCATATTAATAATTATTTAGATTCTGAAATTAAAGAAAAAGAAAGAAAAGATGAGGCATTAGAATTAAAGAATAGATTAATGCATAATCAATATGTAAATAAATAAAATCTGACTTATTTCTATTAATTAGATAATGTTTTATTAATATCTTTACAATATTGTTCTGTATCAAATTCGCTATAACTAATAATTTATCTAATTGTTTTACTCCCTTATTCTCTTTCCTTTTATCTCACAAGACACGAGCAATCACCAACCATTTTTTAATCTTTTTTATCATATCTATAAAAAATTTTTAAATATATTCATTTACAAGTCCTTAATATACGATTTATTATATAACAAATAATAGCCAATATCAACTAACTAATAGATAAAACTATACTATATAATAGTCGGTAAAAATAAAAAATATTATTTATATTTTCTTTTTTGGCGAAAGCTTGCATGATTTTTTTATTATTTTATACTATTATTAACAGGACCGCAGGGCTTGCCGTTAAGGCAGCTCACTCTGCGGACGGATAAAGCTATGATGGAAAATAGCGGAAAAAAATTGCCGTAAAATAAACTACCTAATTTAATTATATATAAATTGCATAATACTTTCAATATGTAAAACTATTTTTTATTTTCGGTATTTTTATTACAATTATTAT
>NZ_CAKVGN010000126.1 GCF_934747485.1 uncultured Brachyspira sp.
TAAATTATGATACACCTATGCTATACTTTAAGAAATTAAGGAATTCCTAACTGCAATATGTCTGGCTCCTGTGCATATTAAAACAATTTTCACGCAAATCTAATTTATTATACCTGTTTTTAATATAAAAAACAACTATTTATTAATACAAATAAAAAATTATATTTACACAATTTGTACAAGCAGTTTTTAATGCTATTAATTAAATTATTGACATAAATATTAATTAATATATCATTCAAATAAAATTATTAGGAGTTTATTAATTTGAGAAGTTTGAATTTAAATCAAGAGATACTTAATTATTATTTAATAGATGATTTTAATACAGAAGATAAAAATATTATAGCAGAAGAACTAAAAAAGAGATTATCTAATAATCAAAACTTAGAACTTGAAATAGGAAGCGGAAACGGTAAATTTATAGTAGAGCTTGCTATGAACAATAAAGATAAATATTTTGTTGGAATAGAATATTCTTTTAAGGCTGCAAAAAAAGCAATATCAAAAGCATATAAAAGAGAGATAAAAAACCTCACTATTATATTTGGCGAGGCTAATAACGTAATAGATAATTATATTAAAAATAAATACTATTTTGATAAAATATACTTAAACTTCCCAGACCCTTGGCCAAAGAAAAAACATGCTCATAGAAGAATATTTAATAAAGAGTTTTTAGCAAAAATGCATCCGCTTTTAAAAGACGAAGGAATATTTTATTCTGTTACAGATGATGATAATTATGCCCTTGAAATAATGAACCCAATATATAAAGAAGATAATAGTTTCAAAAACATTTTAAATGAAGATTATGTTCATAGTTTAGATGGATACGGCGTTACGCTTTATGAAGAGAAAATGAGAGCCATTGGGCACAATATATATTTTTTCGCACATAAAAAATCTTGATATAATTTTATTATTGATATTTTTAATAAATTCACTATATTTTAAATAGTTTAAAATAAAAATGAAGGCAAAAAACAATGAATATAAGCAATGAAAAAAAATCTAAGTATATGATAATAGAAGGAATAGTATCTGTAATTATAAATGTATTATTATTTGCATTTAAATATATAGTAGGAATATTTACAGGCTCACTTTCTATAATGGCAGATGCATGGCATTCATTAAGTGATTGTATAAGCAGTATTATAGTTATTATAGGAGGAATATTTTCTAAAAAACCAGCAGACAAAGAGCACCCTTTCGGACATGGAAGAATAGAGCTTATCACAAGTTTTATTGTTGGTATCATGCTTGTATTTATAGGATATAGTTTCTTTTCTGAAGCTATAAAGAATATTCTAAACAAAAAAACTGCCTCATTTACAATAATGGCTATTATTGCAATGATTGTTTCTATTGTAGTTAAAGAGTTATTAGCACAGTATTCACTTTGGGGTTATAGAAAATCTGGTTCAAAGTCATTGTATGCAGACGCTTGGCATCATAGAAGCGATAGCATTACTTCTATAATTATATTGGTTGGTATATTAGTAGGAAAAAATTTATGGTGGATGGACAGTGTTTTGAGTATATTAGTTTCACTTGTAATTTTTTATGCCGCTTTCGATGTTATAAAATCAAGCATAGAGCCTTTAATAGGAGAATACCCATCAGATGATATTATTAAAGATATTAACAGCATTGCTAATGAACTTAATATAAATAATGACAATTCAAATCTTCATCATTTTCACATACATACCTACGGCGACCATACAGAAATAACATTTCATATGCGTTTCCCAAAAGACATGACAGTAGAAGAAGCACATAATAAAGTAAGCATTTTAGAGAAATCTATAAAAGACAAAATGAATATGGATTCAACTATACATATAGAATGTTATAAAAGTTAGTATATATTAGGTAGACTAAAAAATTTAAGTTTATTAATTTTTTCGGGGCTGTCCTAGATAACTGAAATTTGTTAAAATTTAAGTATGAAACGCAGTAAATTAAGTAAAGATAAACAATTAA
>NZ_CAKVGN010000127.1 GCF_934747485.1 uncultured Brachyspira sp.
ATAATAATTGTAATAAAAATACCGAAAATAAAAAATAGTTTTACATATTGAAAGTATTATGCAATTTATATATAATTGGATTGAAAATTTTATTTTACAATGACTTAACTTTTAATGTTTTAATAATTTATTAAAATTAAACAAAGGAGATTATTATGGATGCTGTGGTTTTATCTAAAATTATTATAAAAAAATGTAACGATAAAAATATTCCAATGAGCATTACTAAATTGCATAAATTATTATACATTGTATATGGGACATATCTTATTGTAAAAAAGAAACCTCTGTTTAATAATGATGTAGATAACTGCCCTTCTTGTTTTGAGCATGGCCCGCTTTTCAAATCGGTTCAAAGAGAATATAAAAATGGAAATATAGATTTTGAAGATAAAAAATTTGAAGATAGTAGTATTGATAGTAATATATTAAATATTATTGATATAGTTATAAAAGAATTTGGAGCGTATTCTGCCAAAGCTTTGTCTAATTGGTCTCATAGGAAAGGAAGCGCATGGGATAGAGCTGAAAAAGAAGATGAAGATAGATGGGGAAATATCATAAAAGACGAATACATAAAAGACGAATTTAAAAATATTGTTAAGTTAGGAACAAATGGATAACAACCAAAATATCGGTTTTGATAAACAGGGAATAAAAGAACCAATCGATATAATAGACTCTGAGATAGATATTAATGTTGAAGAAAAAAAGCAAAATATAAAAAATATAGAAAGCGATAGAAAATTAAAAAAGAATACTCAGGAATTTATAAAAAGAATATTGTCTTTATGTGTTGAATTCACAGTGTTTATAATATCATTAAATGCAATTTTAAAATTTTTAACAGGTAAAGAACTATATTCTGAATGGTTTTTATCCGTATTAATCGGCTCTCAATTAATAATTCTGCCATTTTCTTTGCTATTCATAGTGGCTAAACATTTATTTCCAAATAAGGATAAATAAGCTATAATATTATATAAGGATTTACTATGCTTAAAAAAATTAAAGAATATTTTAACAAAAGAAAAGAAGCAAAATTTAAAGCTGATATGACAGACGCTAAAATATATTCTGAACGATTGAGAAAATTATACCCTGATTTAGATATAGATTGGGATTATTCTGAAGAAAAATACGATGAATATGGGAATGCTTATAGAGATAAAGAAATTATAGCAATAGTAGCATGCTCCGATTATTGTATTGATGATGATAAAGCTATCAAACAGTTTGTTGAAAATGGCGGTATATTAATTTGGATTAATGATTTTGATATGTATAAGAAAGTTAAATACTTAAAAAAGAAAAATATAGATTATTTATTAATCCAAGATAAAAGTGAATTAAGGTATAATAATAAAAATATGAATATATTTGATTCAGAGAGCGAAAATGACTTATATGGCGAACCTGAAATAGAGTGTAAAGAATTTGTTAAAAATGGAGGATTGATTATCTATTTAAATGATAAAAATCGTGATAAAAAAATAGAAATATTAGACAAAAAAGGAATACCTTTTATGCTTGTTTCAGAAGAGCGCTATTTGGAGTTCAATAATGAAAATAGAAGAATTGATTGGCAGAAGGAACTATGAGAAGAGATTAAAGGAAAATCCAAGCGAATATGGATACCCTACTTCTTTAAAAACTCAAAGAACAAAACTTTCTAATTTATTACAAGAATCAATAAATAGAAAAACGAATTCTTATAAAAATAATATCATTCCAATTATGTATATAGATACAAATAAGAAAAATAAATCAGGTGAAGACATAATAGCATTAACTAAAAAATCTAAAAGCAATAATGATTTACCTTATACAGAATATTATAGAGGCGCATTAAATAAACCATTAGCTAGAACGCGAACAACCGTAGGACATGAATTAGGACATGCTAAATATCATATATACATGAAAGAATTAAATAGTAAACTTGAGGATGCTGA
>NZ_CAKVGN010000128.1 GCF_934747485.1 uncultured Brachyspira sp.
ATAGTTGGTAATGGGCCTCAGACTGGTATAAAAGTAGAAAGAAAACAGTGGTATGCTTTATGGGGATTAGTTCCTGTCGGTTTTGTAGATACTAAAGAATTAGCAGGTGATGCAAAAGATTATGAGATATATACTAGGCAAAATGCTGGAGACTTCTTCTTAAATCTTTTAACAGGTATTGTTACTTTCCAAAGCAGAACAGTAACTGTTACTAAATAAAATTTAATTGTTTATATTTGTGGACTATTATAAAAGTTTTATGATAGTCCTAATTATTAAGGTAAGTATTGATGAGAAGAAATATTTTTTATTTATTATTAATCTTGTTATTGTTAAGCTGCAATAAAAAAGAGAATATAAATGAGTCTTATAATAATGATGCAGCAAATTATTTGGATTTGTTTTCTAATAAAGAAATTAATTTTAAGAAATTAGAGTTTGGCAGAGATATTTCTACTAATGAAAGATATTTTATTACAAATGTTTCTGTAAGTTTTATTCCTCCAATAAATTCTATTAAATTAACAGATGAAGAGAGGGATAATATAATTTCTAAAACAGGTTATGGAAAAGGTTATTTTGATATTGATAGTATGTTTATAGACGAGAAAATAAAAATAACATGTTTATCAGGATATACTAAACAAGAGGGGGATAATCTTAATTCTTTAATTAGTTTTATAAGAAAGATGAATAATGGAAATAATTTTACAGAAGAATATTATACTATTAATGGCAAAAAAAATATTCAGTTTAAAATTAATATAGATAGTGCTACTTGCATACTTTATACAATTTTTGAAGCCAATAATGGTTATTATTTTATATTGAATTACACATTTCCTATTTCCTATTTGGAAGATTCTCTAATTAGAATAGCAAATTCTTTGAATAGTGTTAATTTCAAGTTGTAAATATTATATTTTTTTATGAGATTAAAATTCTTTTTTTTAATATTTTTATTTTTTTCATTTTCTTTGTACTCTCAAGATAATGAAGCTATGGATTCCAATACAAAAGAAGTAAAATCTAAATGGTTATTTAACCCTTTTAGAGCTTATGATACTGATAAATATTTATATGGTTGGTTAGACCCTTATGTTTATAATAGTAAATATTGGATAGGCGATATATTCAATATAGAGGAGATGTATACAAATCCAAATTATAATTTTGATAATATGGCTTTTTTTCATCAGCCTACTTTAGGTTCTGAAATATATCCAATAGCCTTTAATTATAAGGATAAACATAGATTTAGAATAGGTGTTGGTTATCTTACTCAATTTTTTTTATCTGTTTATAAGCCTCATAGCAGTGTTTTGTATGGAGAGAGTTTATTTTTTGGTACTTATATGCAAGTAGAGTTATATTTTGATTATATATATAATGACACATTAAGATTTAGATTTACTCCTGTTCGTCATATATGTACGCATATAGGCGGAGACATACTTGGTGATGATAAGCTTTATGATAGAAATAAGGAAGAGTTTAGAGATTCCAGCATAGAGCTTATGCACTTTTCTCTTAACTATAAATATGGGTATTTTAGTTTTTATGGAGGATTTTCTTTCGCCATTACAGGCTTTTATGAATCAAATTTTGTAAATCTATTTAGTTTATATTATGGTACAGATTTTAGATATCCTTTGTGGGGGGAGATAAGTTTAATTACAGGTTTTTATTTTGGTATTGATTATGATAGAATAAACACAGTTGAAAGGACAGCAAATCCTGATGGTTATAAGATTATATATAGTTATGATAAATTATATCCGTCTATAGCTTTTGGTATTGGAGTAGAGATTTATAGATTTACTATAGGATTAAAATATGAGTATATGCGTTCAAGACAATTATATGCCTATAGAAGCATGGAAAGTAAATTAGGTGTTGAGGTTAC
>NZ_CAKVGN010000129.1 GCF_934747485.1 uncultured Brachyspira sp.
AATTAAATTATAAGGAATACCTGCTTTTTTTAAACTAAAAAACGTGCAATATGTATGGCTCCTAAACAAAAAAATATTGTTTTTACTCTTGACTTTTTTAATATACTACTATAAAATGGAATAATCAAAACAAACAAAAATAATAGGGGCCAGTAGCTCAGTCGGTTAGAGCAGATGACTCATAATCATCGGGTCCGGGGTTCAAGTCCCTGCTGGCCCACTTATTTCCCCTTAAAAATCTCATTTAATCTTACATACTAACAAAGAAAAACGGTAAAATAAAACATATAATCATAAACCATACTAAATAAATGTAAATAAATATCATATGCTTACTATTGTCTATACATATATCTTTCATCACAATGCACTCTTCAAATGATTTTATAAATGTCTTCACAACATTAATAGCAATATAAATAAGATGTGACAAAAATAAAATACAGTTTACTAAAAGTATAAGTTTACTCATAGAAAAACCATAAGTTACTATTCTATATAAAACACTGCTAAATACAATTAAATCTAATAATGATATAGAAATTACTGCCAAACAATATATTATCTTAGTTAAGATAGTAGCTTTTTTATCTAATCTCGTAAACAAAAGATTTATCATCATAATAGAAAGTATTATATTATAACCAACAAAACTAACAGTATTAGTATATGGTCTAAACTCTGCAGATAATAGTAAAATAAAAAGTATAAATATAACTATCAAACTAAATATCATAATCATTCTTGATAAATATATTGATATGATAGACTTAGTTTTTTTGTATAAAAAATAAGATATAAATAAAGCCAAGCTATACAAAAATATTATTAAAGAAATAGCAATTTTTGCAAATATAAATCCAACCTCATCATAAGAATAAACTAATGAAGCTAAAGAAGCACCTACTATAAAAATAGAAAAATATGCTATTGAGATTAAAACACTGCTTGCTGTATTAATAATAAAAAGCCAAGAGAGTGTTTCACCAACCATAGTAAAAAACTCAGAAATATTTTCTGTATCTTTTAAATTAAAATTGATATAAGAAATAATCATTATAATAAAAAATATGCAAGGCACAAATACCAAATTATTTATAACAACATAAAAATCTTCAGAATCATGCGGAGGCATTGTAACATAATTAAATATGAAATGAAAAGAAAATAGTAGTAAACTGATAAGCACAAAAGACAAGAAAGTCATTACTATTATTTTAATTTTTAATACATCAGTATGAAACAATATAGTAAAACAAAATAAATAAAAAAACGAAAATGGATAACTTTTCACAATAAATAAAATTAAAGTTTCTGCTTCTATTATATCAATACTAAAAAAATATATGTATAGCGGAACATTTGAAAATAGTATTGCAAATATGCTAAGTAATATTTTTAAGTTTTTATTTAGAGTGATATCGGTATTTATTATATTTAAAAATTTTTTATACATTGTTTGTGTTTCCATAGAGAACTATATTATATTATAAACAAAAAAATTCAATTGATAATAGTATATAGATAAAATTTTGTTATATAAGTTTTTTATTCAACTTTTTCACGCCGCTACACGGTGTGGATTTCGTCAAAGTTTTCGTCCTTCGGGCACGCTTCGCGAAAAGTGCATATATTTCAGCACTTTCTACAATCATAAATATATCTAAAAAACATATTTAAGTCTTTTCTTTGATTTAATTTTTTATATTCAAAAACTCAATAGTATCTATAATAAAGCACATAACCTAAAAAAATTCAATCATTTCTCTATATTTAAAATGTTTAGGAGCCATAGATATTGCACGTTTTTTAGTTAAAATAAAGTAGGTATTCCTTATAATATAAATAGCTAAA
>NZ_CAKVGN010000130.1 GCF_934747485.1 uncultured Brachyspira sp.
AATATTAAACTATGGTAAAAAAACCTATGCATCTCTTCAGGATATTTTTTATTTCTCGTTCTAACTCTCATATAATAATTGTATCCCGTTTCAAATAGAACGCTTACGCTACTTAAAGCCCCGGCGTTTGGAAGCTCAAAATTAGCTCCTATATCCATAAAACCGCTTGCCGTAATACCGTCTTCTATTCTTGTGCCTCCTTCATCTTCTTGAATATCAGGTGCATCTTTTACATAACTGAAGTCCAGAGAAGTTCCAGCTCCGCCTCCGAAAGAAAATTCAAAATTAGCAGAAAATAAATTATTTGAAAGTATTATTATAAACAATATTATAAAAAATCTCATATTTATTACTCCAATAATATATTATTCTTTTTGCAATATTAGTTGGTAATTACTGAGAGCTTTATCGTTTATAAGAATAGGAGTATCCAATTCTATATTCATATAAACCGTATGCCCAATAGAAGTCCCTAATCTTTCAACTATTAAATTTATATCGCTATTGTTTTTAAGTTCATTTGAAAAAATTAAAGGTTTATCGGCTGACACAGTATAATTTTGTTTAGCAGTATTTGAGAACTTGTAATAACCGTCTATTATCGAATACCACCTATCTTCATTTGGAATAGAAACTTTTACTTTAAAGTTTTTTATCACATCATCTGTAACATCGAAAATTATATTTGTAAGGCTTCCTTTATCTTTTAAATAAATCGATTCGGTATTCGTATATTGATTATCTTCGCCGTAATTATTTGGAGTTTTCAATATATATAATTTTTTAGGTCCAGACGAGACTTTTACCGCCTCTTCCGTTTTATTAATCGCATTATCTATAGTATTAATTATAGCGTCTGCAACTTTTACAACTGTCGTTATTATTGCAGCTACAGGCGGAACAAATACGGCTACTATAATCGTCACAACTCTAACTATTGGCTTAAAAACTTTTTTCCAAAAATTGCAAAAAGCGTTCCATCTCTTTCCTCTCAATAAAGGATTGTCATCAAAGTTATCGTCTATATATTTGTTAATCGCGGCGGATATTCTAACGCTTACCTTTAAAGTTTTTATTTGGTAATCGGTATTATCATCAACGCCAGAAGTTTTGGCATGATTAAACAAATCCGCCACCGTTATACCCGTAAAGGTTTCGCGATTTGTAGTCGAGCCGTCCGACATTTCCCAGATTATATCAAAATCTTTCGTCTCTTCTCTATACTTTGAAGTATAGCCAACCATTGAAACTCCTTCTTGAATGACTACTATTTTATACGGGAAATTTGATTTGTTTGTATAAAACATTGAAATTGTCGAATTGCGTTCAGTATCAATTAAATAATCCGTGTATTCGTTTTCGCCCGTTTTTCTTGAAACCATTATAAAACCGCTTTCATCGTCTTTAAGTTTCATTAAAATATTGTCCGTTCTCTTTTCTGTTGGATTGTTTTTTTCGTCCAAATAGGTTATTTCCAATTTGGCGTTTTCTGTTAAAGGTTCTTCAATTTGCTGTTTAGTGCAAGCATAAAAATTGAATAGTATTAAACCAATCATAAAACTATAAATTACTTTCATAAAAAATACCTCTTTAATTTTATTTCAATATTTATTTAAGATATTACATACAAAAAAAAAAAAACAAGGGACAAAACTATAAAAATAAGAAAAATTCAGAAAAAAATTATTTATTTTAAATTAATTATAATACATTTCATACATATTTTTAAGTTTATAGAAAAATAA
>NZ_CAKVGN010000131.1 GCF_934747485.1 uncultured Brachyspira sp.
GGAATACCAAAAGAACATTTTCACTTATTTATTAAAGAATGTCAATTTAGATTTAATAATCCAAAAGTTGACAAACAATTGGAAATTATATATAATTTAGCAAAAAAGGAGCTTTTTTAGTTATCTGGGCCAGCCCCTAATTTTATATATAATAATTTTTATAGTTATGATGAACTATAATATTATTATATAAAAATTTACAACAAGGATCAGAAATAATGAGAAATAACTTCAATTATTATAATCAAAAATTACATAATTTATATATTGTTACATTTATTGTACATAAAAACAGTATACTTAAAAATAAAAAAGCTATTCTAAGAAATATAATAAAAAAAGTATTAGAAGATAATGGGTATTATTATGTTGGAACAACATTATATATAAAATATGTTTTTAACAATTATAATATAGATTTCGGTATATTATCTTTTTTGGAAGAAAAATTTATACTTGAAAGTATAGAGAAAGAATTATTAAATAGAAAGTTAAATATATTTTATATGAATTATATAGAACTGCATGTAATTGCACATAAAGTATTATTATAAGTTAAAATATTAAGCATATAATAAAACGTTAATATATTTAATTGAATATTATTAAAAATAAATAGAATTATATAAATATCATTTATTTTCTAATATACTCTGATTATTTAATTTATACGATTTAATTTTTTCTTCTACAGTATAATCTTCTAATTTATCTGGGACATAGTCTATAAAATCACAGTATTTACAAATCTTTATTTTATTTCTTCCTTTGACCATTAATTTATTTAGTTTTTTATATGTATCTGAATTCCATATTTCATTAATTGAATTTTTAGTTAAATCTCCCATTGTCATTTCTCCATAAGTATCACAGCAGCATAATGATACTTTACCATCAGGTCTTATTGCAAATTGTACAGCAGGAACATGGCATAGATAAGGCACAGTTTTCAAATTATCCTGTCTATTTGGTGCATTCCCAGCTCTAGAACTTAAAATTTGTTCTTCTTCTCTCATTTGTATTATTGTTTTTTCTTTGTATTCAGGATTTTTTAAACAAAATTCATAAATAGCTTTATTTGTATCTTTTAATTTATTGTCTTTACTGTAATTATTAATAAGAATTAAATCCAAATATTTATAAGCTTCTTTATATTTTTCTAATGATAATACACTTCCATTTGTCAAAACATGTATGAAAGCTTCAGGTAATTTAGATTTAGCTATCTTAGCAAATTCTGTTATTCTATCATCTAAAAAAGGTTCATTAGTAAAAAATATCCCCACATTACCTTTATATTTTATTTCTACTAAATCATCTATAATTTTATTGAATAATTCTGAAGACATTTTTTTGTATTCTCTTTTCTCATTTCCAACGCTTACTGGACAAAAAGAGCATTTTCCATTACATCTATTTATAGTTTCTATTAAAATATGTTCAATTCTTCTAATTTTGTATAAATTTATCACTTTTTCATTATGCGTATCTATATCTAAAGAATATCCATATGGTATATCTGGTGTATATATATTTGGTTTAGTATATTTATCTACAAGATAATTTCTAAATGCATCTCTGTATTTTTTTATTGGTATCCACCAAACGATTTTATTTATTAAATCTATTATATCTATTTTATTTTTTGACATATAAATCCCCTTCAAAAAATAAAACAGATATGTATTTTAATTTTTTTAAAATTATT
>NZ_CAKVGN010000132.1 GCF_934747485.1 uncultured Brachyspira sp.
GTTTATCTTTACTTAATTTACTGCGTTTCATACTTAAATTTTAACAAATTTAAGTTATCTAGGACAGCCCCAATAATAATATTGTATATAAAAATCTTGCAATACTATTGATGAATACTGAATTTAATAGTATAATCAGAGCAATTATTTTTTCTTATACTTTAATCTAATAGAATAAATAATACTTTTTTATTTAAAAACTGCTGAATTATTTGTTTTAACTATGCTTTTTAATTATAAAATATTTAATTGTATAATTATTTATTTATAAAGTTTTCACAATAGGAGTCTTATATGAATACTAAAGACATTAAAAAGTCAAATAAGTTTGAAAGTTTTTTAAATGTCATTGAGACAGTAGGCAACAAACTTCCAGACATCACTATTTTATTTTTAATAGCATTTTTTATAATGCTTATAGTGTCATGGATATTGTCTTATTTTACATTTAATTATTTTCACCCTACAACAGGAGAACAAATAAAAATAATTAATATGCTTGCCCCTACTGAAATAACAAAGTTTATAACAAAGATGACATACAACTTTATAAACTTTCCTCCTTTAGGTATTACAATTGTAGCAACACTTGGAATAGGAGCAGCTGAAGGAAGCGGATTTATTAGAATGATTCTTATAAAGTTATTAGCTATTATACCAAAAAAAGCAATAGCACCAGCAATTATATTTATTTCTGTTGTAAGCCATATAACTTCAGATTCTTCTTATGTTATATTAATGCCTATAGCTTCTATAATGTTTTTTGCAGTAGGAAGACACCCATTAGCAGGAATAGCCGCTTCATTTGCAGGACTTGCAGGAGGTTTTTCTGCAAGCTATACTCCTTCTACAATAGACCCTATAATGCAAGGTTTTACTCAAGGAGCAGCAAGACTCATAGACCCTACTTATACAGTAAATGTTTTATGTAATTATTTTTGGGGCTGGCCCAGATAACTTAAATTTGTTAAAATTTAAGTATGAAACGTAGTAAATTAAGTAAAGATAAACAATTAAAATTAATAGAGCATTTTGTAGCAGGAACTACAGCAAGGACTGCCTCAGCTCTTATTGGAATTAATCGCAAAACAGCAATATTATATTATCATCATTTACGAGAATTAATATTTGAATATGAGAAAGAAAAAGAAGAAGAAGTTTTCAATGGAGAAATAGAAGTTGATGAGAGTTATTTTGGCGGTAAAAGAAAAGGAAAAAGAGGCAGAGGAGCTAAAGATAAAATACCAGTGTTTGGTTTATTAAAAAGAGGAGGAAAAGTATATGTAAAAATGATAAATAATACTAAAATAAGCACTTTAATGCCTATTATTAGGCAAAAAGTACAGCCAGATAGTATAGTTTATTCAGATTATTATCATAGTTATGATGTATTAGATGTATCAGAATTTAGGCACTTTAGAATTAATCATAGTGAAAAGTTCGCTGAAGAAAAGAACCATATTAATGGTATAGAGAATTTTTGGAATCAAGCGAAAAGACATCTTCGTAAATTTAATGGAATACCAAAAGAACATTTTCACTTATTTATTAAAGAATGTCAATTTAGATTTAATAATCCTAAAGTTGAAAAACAATTGGAAATTATATATAATTTAGCAAAAAAGGAGCTTTTTTAGTTATCTGGGTCAGCCCCTT
>NZ_CAKVGN010000133.1 GCF_934747485.1 uncultured Brachyspira sp.
TTAGTTAATTAAATTATAAGGAATACCTGCTTTTTTTAAACTAAAAAACGTGCAATATGTATGGCTCCTAAACAAGAATTATCTAAAAAAGTTATTGACTATTATATAAACATAATATATAATTAAACGATTATTTTAATAAGAGGTAAAACTATGGCTGAGATAAAAAATTATCATTTCTCTTCTGAGTCGGTAACAGAAGGCCATCCTGATAAGATTTGCGATGCTGTAAGCGACGCAGTCTTAGACGAATGTTTAAAACAAGATCCTAATTCTAGAGTGGCATGTGAAACTTTAGCAAAAACAGGAATGCTCATCATTGCCGGAGAAATCACTACAAAAGCTAGATTGGATTATCAAAAAATAGCTAGAGATACCGTAAGGCGAATAGGATACACAAGCAGCGATATGGGTTTTGATGCTGATACTTGTGCGGTTATGGAGGCTATTGCAGAACAGTCTCCTGATATAGATATGGGGGTTAGTGCTGGTAAAGGATTATTTAATTCTGAATCTTCAAATATTTCTGAAGGTGCAGGCGACCAAGGTATAATGTTTGGTTATGCTATAAATGAAACAGAAACTTTCATGCCTTTAAGCATACATTTAGCTCATAGATTAGCAGAACGTTTAACAAAGGTTAGAAAAGATAAAATCGTTGACTATTTAAGACCAGACGGAAAAAGTCAGGTTACAATAGAATACAAAGACGGCAAAGCAGCAAGAATAGATGCTGTTGTTATATCTACTCAGCATGCTGCAGGTGTTGAGCATAAACAAATAGAAGAAGACATAAAAAAACATGTAATCAATGAAATATGTCCTAAAAATATGCTTGATGAAAACACAAAATATTATATTAACCCAACAGGTTCATTTGTAGTAGGCGGACCTATGGGCGACTGCGGATTAACAGGAAGAAAAATCATTGTAGACAGCTACGGCGGACATGGTGCTCATGGCGGCGGTGCTTTCTCTGGTAAAGACCCTACTAAAGTAGATAGAAGTGCTTGCTATATGGCTCGCTATGTTGCTAAAAATATTGTTGCTTCTGGTATCGCTGATAGAGCTTTAGTACAGTTTGCTTATGCTATTGGAGTTCCTGAGCCTTTATCTGTATATGTTAATACTTTCGGCACTTGCAAAGTTCATGATGAAGTATTAGCTGCTATTATTTCTAAACAAATTGATTTAACTCCAGCAGGCATAATTAAAACATTAGATTTAAGAAGACCAATATACGAAAAAACTACTGCTTATGGACATTTTGGAAGAGAGCTTCCAGAGTTCACTTGGGAAAAAACTGATATCAAACATCTATTTGCTAATCCAACAAAATAATTTTTATTAATAAAAATTTTTTCATAACAAAAAGGCTTGTTAATAATAACCATTAGCAAGCCTTTTATTATACAAACAATTAAAAACTTTTTTCAAAATAATATTCTATTTTAACCTATAAAAATTTATTAAATAACATGTGTGCCTTATAAAAAATCATATATAAAATTAAAATAAATCTATTATAATTATAATGCACAGGAGCCAGACATATTGCAGTTAGGAATTCCTTAATTTCTTAAAGTATAGCATAGGTGTATCATAAT
>NZ_CAKVGN010000134.1 GCF_934747485.1 uncultured Brachyspira sp.
CGAAAACTATTATAAATAATTATAAATCATAAAAATAAAAATGTCAAATTTATTATGTCAATATTATAACAATGCATAATTCATTAGTATATTCTTAAAATAAATTTACTTAATGATATTGATATAAATTTGAAATTCTTATAATATTAAGAAATAAGAGGTATGATATTTTATGTCTATAGTTAAATATATAGGTATATTTGTAATAGGAGTTATAATAGCAACCGTTCTTATATTAGGTTTATTCCCGATTTTTAATATATTCCAAGCTCATAATTATGACATTATTTCTTTATTATCAATAAATATTGGAATATTACAAACTATAATAGGATTTGGAGCTATATTTATAGCTTTGTTTGCCTTTATTAATTTTAAATCTACTCAAGATAAATTAAAGGAAGTTGATAATAAATTAAAAGAACATACCCAATCTATTAGCGAGCATGAGAAAAAATTAAAAGAAGCTTTTAATAATAATATAAATATTAATAGCAAAACGAATATAAGCGAACTTGATAATCATAAAATAGAAGGGGAGATTGACAACCTATGATAGAAAATAAATATTTAGAAATTATAGATAAACATCAGCAAAAAACTCCTGTAAAAATAACAGATATAGCCAATGATTTAGATATAAAAGTATATAAAAGCACTATGTCTGGAATATCTGGAGCGATTTTGAAAGAAGATAAAAAATATGTCATATATGTTAATAGCGAAGATAACAGGAATAGACAAAGATTTACAATAGCTCATGAAATAGCTCATTATATATTGCATAAGGATAAAATAGGAAATAATTTAACCGATAACGCTATGTATCGAAGTAGACTTTCAAATGTATTGGAAAAACAGGCAAATAGATTGGCTTCTGAAATATTAATGCCAGTAAAATTTGTAATGTTATACATAAATGAAGATAAAAATATTTCTCAAATGGCATCTCTATTTGAAGTTTCCGAAGAAGCCGTTAAAATACGACTTGAAGAAGGTGGAAATATTTTTTTAGAAGAAAAAAACTTTAAACTTATTAATTTTGCAAAATTAATAATAAATTACTGTTTAGATAATAATTATTTATACGGTATGAGCAATGATTTAAAAATGCAAAAAATACATTATTTGTTATATATTATAGATGGTAAATATTTGAAAAGAAATAATTATCTTCTATTTGACGAATTGCCTGTTTGTATGTATGCAAATCCTGTTTTTTTGACTTTAGAAAATGAATATAGGAGTGGTAATATAAGGTTTGATAAAAAATATAGCAATATTCCAGATATTGAAGATGAAGAAATAAATAGTTTAATAAAAGAAGTATTAAATTATTATGGCGAAATATCTGGTAACGCAATAGTTGGATTTCATAAAAATAGCTATTTTTGGTTTACTCAAGGCAATGAAATAAACCCTGTTCCAATAGAAGTAATAAGAAAAGATTTTAATTAAATTTACAATTTTTATATTCATATGTAATAATGTTATTTAATTTTATAAAATTAACTTTCATAATTTAAATTCAATCATAATTTTATTTATTT